>JAZKIX010000059.1:0-7177 GCA_040384645.1 Pseudomonadota bacterium
CGCGAGGTGAGCCACTTATCTTATCCAATCAATTCACATGGTTGATCTACTAGTCGATCCCAATCAGCTAGAAAATGTCATCCTCAACCTGGCGATTAACGCCCGCGACGCCATGCAGCACGGCGGCAAACTGACGCTGGAATTGGGCAACGCCATGCTTGACGATCACTACGTCTTTAGTGAGCGTGAAGTGCCGGCCGGACAATATGTGATGCTGGCTATTTCCGACACTGGCGGCGGCATGCCGCCGGAGGTGGTCGAGCGCGCTTTTGAACCTTTTTTCACCACCAAGCGCGACGGCGAAGGTACTGGCCTCGGCTTGAGCATGGCGTATGGATTCGTCAGGCAAAGCAATGGCCACATCAAGATTTACAGTGAAGTGGGCAACGGCACTACGGTCAAGATTTACCTGCCGCATTCCTTCCAAAAAGAAGTTGAAATCGTCAGCGGCAGCATGGCGCCAGTGGTCGGCGGCAGCGAAACTATCCTGGTGGTGGAAGACGATGCCACCGTGCGCATCACCGTGGTCGATATCTTGTCTGGCCTGGGCTATAACATCCTGACCGCGCACGATGGCGAGAGCGCCTTGCTCAAGCTGCAAAGCGGCACGCCCATCGATCTGTTGTTCACCGATGTGGTCATGCCCGGCCCGCTCAGAAGTCCCGAGCTGGCGCAAAGAGCCAAACAAATTTTCCCTGCAATCGAAGTCTTGTTTACTTCCGGCTATACCCAAAATGCCATCGTCCACGGCGGCCGCCTCGATGCCGGCGTGATGTTGATCAGCAAGCCGTACCGGCGCGAGGATTTGGCGCGCAAGATTCGCCAGATGCTGGGAAAGAAAGCCGCGCCACCGCAACGGGTCCAAGTCACTCCGGCCGATCCGGCGCCTGTCCATGCCGCTGTGTCAGCCGCATCGGCAATGCGCTTGTTGGTGGTGGAAGACAATGAAGACGCGCAAGCCATGTTGTGCGAGCTGCTACTATTTTTAGGGCATCAGGCGCAAGGCGTTGGCAATGCGGAAGCGGCTTTGCAATTGCTGGTCGCAAGCCCGTTCGACGTCTTGCTGACCGACGTCAGCTTGCCAGGCATGTCCGGCATCGACCTGGCGCGTCAGGCCGGCCAACAATTACCGCAACTAAAAGTGATCCTGACTTCCGGCTACGGCAGCGTCACGTTGGATGGTTTTGCCGGCCGCTCGGCAAGCTTGCCCAAGCCTTATGATTTGGAAAAATTGCAGCAAGTGCTGGCGGAGATTGCTTGAGTCTGTGATTGGCAATCGGTGGCTGAAATGGCAGGTCAAACGCTGTTTTATGACTTAAAATACTGGGCGGTGTATTTTTAAAGGTGGTTATAAAACGTGCGGGATAGCATGTATTTTTGCCTATACCCCCCATATTTATCGCAATATGGCAAATTCAGCGGTGGAAGATGTGTCCGTTTTTCGCTCACGGTATAGCTATCCACGCTTCTTGAAACATTCGGCGTACGGGCACGGCATGCCGTGCCCGTACAACGCCATCATCCAGAGCCAAATAAGCAGCAAAATTCCCCGCACTACACCTTCAAAAAATCTTCTCGCCCGCCCAGCCAGCGCCCTAAATGCGCTTCCACAATCGCCCTATTTTCTGCGTTCGGTTCTTGCAGTAAGTGCTGCGCCAGATTGCGCGCTTTTTCCACCAGCCACTGGTCGGTTTCCAGATCGGCAAAACGCAGCATGGCTTGACCTGATTGGCGCGCACCGAGAAATTCGCCAGGGCCGCGGATTTGCAAATCGCGGCGCGCGATTTCAAAGCCGTCGGTGGTTTCGCGCATGGTCAGCAAGCGCTGTTTGGCGATGCCGCCCAGCGGGCTTTGATATAGCAACAGGCAGACGCTGGCCGCCGAACCACGGCCGACCCGGCCGCGCAATTGGTGCAGTTGTGATAGGCCGAAACGTTCGGCATGTTCGATCACCATCAGCGAGGCGTTGGGCACATCGACCCCGACTTCGATCACGGTGGTGGCGACCAGCACGTGGACTTCGCCACGGGTAAAAGCATCCATTACGGCTTGTTTTTCTGCCGGCTTCATGCGGCCATGCACCAAGCCGACTTGCAAGTCGGGCAGCGCTTCTACCAGAGCGACGTGGGTGTCGCTGGCGGTTTGCAATTGCAGGGCCTCCGACTCTTCGATCAGCGGGCAAACCCAGTACGCCTGACGCCCTTCCAAGGCGGCGGCGTGAACCCGTTCGACCACTTGCTCGCGCCGTTCCTGATCGACCGAGCGCGTCACGATCGGGGTGCGGCCGGGCGGCAATTCATCGATCACCGACACTTCCAGATCGGCGTAATACGTCATCGCGAGGGTGCGCGGGATCGGCGTGGCCGACATCATCAACTGATGCGGCACCGTGCCGCCAGTCTTGCCGTCGCCGCCCTTATTGCGCAAAGTCAGGCGCTGGCCGACGCCGAAGCGATGTTGTTCATCCACGATCACCAGACCCAGATTGGCAAATTGCACCGCATCCTGGATCAGGGCGTGCGTGCCGATCACCAATTGCGCCGTGCCCGATTCGATCAGGGCTTGCGCTTCGGCCTTTTGCTTCTTTTTCAAGCTGCCGGTCAGCCATGCGACCTTGATGCCGAGCGGTTCCATCCAGGCCGCGATTTTGCGGAAATGCTGGTCGGCCAAAATCTCAGTCGGCGCCATCAGCGCCGCTTGATAGCCACTATCGATGGCTTGTGCCGCCGCCAGCGCCGCGACCACGGTTTTGCCGCTGCCGACATCGCCTTGCAGCAGCCGTTGCATCGGGAAGGTGGCAGCCAGGTCGGCGCGGATTTCTTGCAATACGCGTTGCTGCGCGCCGGTCAGGCTAAAGGGCAGGGTCATCAAAAACGCATTCGATAAATGCCCCACCACGGCCATCGCATTTGCCCCCTTATTGCGCCGTGCCGCCTGGGCGCGTTTTAAAGACAATTGCTGCGCCAATAACTCATCGAACTTCATGCGCACCCAGGCTGGATGGGAGCGGTCTTCCAGCGCACTTTCATCGACTTCGGGCGGCGGGTTGTGCAGCAGCTTGACGGCGGTTTCAAAGCTTTCCAGTTGCAAGGACTGGCGCAAGCTGGCCGGCAAGGTATCGTGCCAGTCGATCCGCGTCATGGCGACGCTGATCGCCTTGCGCAAGATGGTTTGCGACAGCCCTTCGCCGGCGGGATAGACCGGCGTTAAGGCAGTCGCCAACGCCGCGCCTTCATTGACGATTTTGTAGACTGGATGGACCATTTCGGCACCAAAAAAGCCGTGCTTGACTTCGCCCCTGGCGCGCACCCGTCTGCCAATATCAAATTGCTTGAGCTGGCTGCCATAAAAATTAATAAAGCGCATCACCAGTTGCGATGTGTCGTCGGCAATCGTCACCACCAATTGGCGGCGCGGCTTGTATTGCACCTCGCAGGCGGTGACGACCCCTTCCACTTGCGCGGCTTGGCCACCGCGAAAACTGGCGTCGCGGATCGGGACGATTTCGGTTTCATCTTCGTAACGTAGCGGCAAGTGCAAGACCAAATCCATATCCGTCTGCAAACCAAGTTTGGCTAGTCTGGCCTCAATTTTGATGGCGGCGGGCTTGGCGGCTGGGGCATTCTGCGGGAGGGGTTTTTTATTCGGAGCTGGCATGTCAGGCCGTGGCGCGAGCGGCAAAGGGTAAAATAGCGGGTTTGCTTGGGGCACCAAGGCCGCAATAGAATGCGCCCCAGCTTGCCAGAATGGCAGCAAACCATTCCACCATAACTTTAATCTACGCAGCGCGCAACCCGGAGTGTCCGTTTCAACTATGTATTCGCTTTCTGATTTCGATTTCGATCTGCCGCCACAATTGATTGCGCAAACGCCCTTGCCGCAGCGTAGCGCCTCGCGCTTGTTGCATGTTGATAGTACGGCCCTGATTGATCGTCGTTTTTCCGATATCGTGAGCCAGGTCGCGGCCGGTGATGTGATGGTATTCAACGATACTCGTGTGTTGAAAGCGCGTTTTTTCGGAGTTAAGGAAACCGGCGGCAAGGTTGAGGTACTGGTCGAGCGCGTCATCGACAGTCGCCATGTCCATGCGCAGGTACGTGCCTCCAAGTCGCCGCCAGCCGGCAGTACAATCCGTTTGGCTGACGCGTTTGACGTGGTGGTAGGCGCTCGTGTCGGCGAGTTTTATACCCTGGCATTCCCGGCCGATGTGTTTGAGCTGATCGAAACGCATGGCCGCTTACCGCTGCCGCCGTATATCGAGCACGACGCCGATGCCTTCGACGAAACCCGTTACCAAACCGTCTATTCGCGCGAACCCGGCGCAGTGGCGGCACCGACCGCCGGGCTGCATTTCGATCAGGATTTGCTCGACCAGTTGCAAGCCAAAGGGGTCGAATTTGCTTACGTCACGCTGCACGTCGGCGCCGGTACCTTCCAGCCGGTACGCACTGAAAACCTGGCGGAACACAAAATGCATACCGAGTGGTACACCGTGCCGTCAGCCACGGTGGATGCGATTCATCGCGCCAAGGCGGCTGGACGCGACGTGATCGCGGTCGGCACTACCAGCCTGCGTGCGCTCGAATCCGCCTCGCAATCCGGACAGCTGACGGCCGGTAGTGCCGATACCGCCCTGTTCATCACGCCAGGCTACCGTTTCAAGACCGTCACCCGCCTGATTACCAATTTTCATTTGCCCAAATCGACCTTGCTGATGCTGGTTTCGGCCTTTGCCGGTTACGCCCAGATCCGCGCCGCTTATGCGCATGCCATTGCCCAAGGCTATCGCTTTTTCAGTTATGGCGATGCGATGCTTCTTTCAAATTTAGACGGTGCTTAATATGCTCGATTTCAAACTTCTTAAAACCGACACCAGCGGCAAGAGCTCGGCGCGGCGCGGGCGCCTGAGCCTCAATCATGGCGTGATCGAAACGCCGATCTTCATGCCGGTCGGTACTTACGGCACGGTCAAGGCGATGTCACCGTTAGAGTTGAAAGAAATCGATGCCCAGATCATTCTCGGCAATACCTTTCACCTTTGGTTGCGTCCGGGCATTGACGTATTGAATAAGTTTGGCGGCCTGCATAAATTCATGGGCTGGGACAAGCCGATCCTGACCGATTCTGGCGGCTTTCAAGTGTTTTCGCTGGGCGCCATGCGTAAAATCACAGAGGAGGGCGTGCATTTTTCGTCGCCGATCAATGGCGATAAGTTATTTTTGTCACCCGAAGTCTCGATGCAAATCCAGCGCGCGCTCAATTCCGACATCGTGATGCAATTCGATGAATGCACGCCGTATGAGATCGAGGGCCGTCCCGCCACCATCGATGAAGCGGCCAAATCGATGCGCATGTCCTTGCGCTGGGCGAAACGTTCCAAGAATGAATTTACCAAGGGCGAAAATCCGAACGCGCTGTTCGGCATCGTGCAGGGCGGCATGTTTGAGCATTTGCGCGATGAATCGCTGGCCGGACTGGAAGAAGTAGGCTTTCCCGGTATTGCCATCGGCGGTTTGTCAGTGGGCGAGCCCAAGGAAGACATGATGCGCATGCTGGCGCATGTCGGCCCACGCTTGCCGGCCAACAAGCCGCACTACTTGATGGGTGTCGGCACGCCAGAAGACCTGGTCGCTGGCGTGTCCAATGGCATCGATATGTTCGATTGCGTGATGCCGACCCGCAATGCGCGCAATGGCTGGATCTTTACGCGCTTTGGCGATATCAAGATCAAGAATGCCCGCTACAAGGACGATACCGCGCCACTGGACGACACTTGTAGTTGTTACGCCTGTCGTAATTTCTCGCGCGCTTACTTGCACCATTTGCAGCGCAGCAGCGAAATCCTGGGCGCACGCCTAAATACCATCCACAATCTGCATTACTACCTGCAACTGATGCGCGATATGCGCGATGCGCTCGATGAAGACCGTTTTTACGCCTATACCTTGCAATTTCAGAGCGAGCGCGCACGTGGGGTGTAAACCTGTGCTTGGCACGGGAATGCTAATGCTAGAATACAGCGCTAATTTTTAAAACATAACCTGGAGCACACGTGTTTATTTCTAATGCTTACGCACAATCCCCGCTTGATAGCATGGGTTTGGGCGGCAATCTGACTAGTTTTTTACCGATCATCCTGATGTTTGTGGTGATGTACTTTTTGATGATTCGTCCACAGATGAAGCGCCAAAAAGAACAAAAGGCCATGATGGATGCCTTGGCCAAGGGTGACGAAGTTGTTACCGCCGGCGGCATTCTAGGCAAAGTCAGCAAAGTAGCCGATGGTTACGTGACGCTGGAAATCGCCAACGGCACTGAGGTGGTTTTGCAAAAAGCATCCGTTACCACATTGCTCCCCAAGGGCACGATCAAGTTGATCTAATCGGTACACGCAGCGCGTCCCACCTCACGGTCGGATGCGCTTGTTTTTTTGAAAACTGGCCGACGCCCAACACTCAACACTGAACCACTATGAATCGCTATTCTCTTTGGAAATACATTCTCATCGCCGTTGCCATTCTGCTGGGCGTGCTGTACACAATTCCCAATTATTTTCCTGAAGCGCCGGCCCTGCAAATCAGTAGTGGCAAAGCGACCGCCAAAATCGAAAGCAGCATGATTGCGCGAGTGGAAGAGGCCCTGAAAACCGCCGGCTTCAAGTCTGATGGCGTATCTTATGAACTCAATGGCAATCTAGGCTCGGTGCGTGCGCGTTTTGCCGATACCGACACCCAGTTCAAAGCCAAAACGGTGCTTGAAGATGCTTTGAATCCAACCGAGTTGAGTGCAAAGCCGGAAGATCGGACTTATCTAGTGGCCTTCAACCTGGTCACGACAGCGCCGAAGTGGATGCAAAGCCTGCGTGCCTTGCCGATGTCGCTGGGACTCGATTTGCGCGGGGGCGTCCATTTCCTGATGCAAGTCGATACCAAGGCGCTATTGAATAAAAAAATACAGGGAATGCAATCGAGCGTGCGTACCGTGTTGCGCGACAAGAATGTGCGCCATGCCGGCATTAGCTTGAATGGCAATGCGGTCGAGATCAAATTCCGTGATGTTGACATGCGCCTCAAAGCCAGTGATGTCTTGACGTCGCAATTTCCCGATATCGATGTGATCGCGGCAGCCGATGCTGCCGAGTTTAAATTGCTGCTAAGTCTGAAACCGGCGTCTTTAA
>JAZKIX010000060.1:0-1670 GCA_040384645.1 Pseudomonadota bacterium
TTGTCAAAACACGGGAGAAGGGGAAAGACCCGGCAACTCGCACATTTCAAGCTATTCGGATTTTCATCAACCAAGAGCTTGAAGAACTCGAAGTAGGACTGGAACACGCATTTACACATTTGCGCTCGGGCGGGAGATTGGTGGTGATCAGTTTTCATTCATTGGAAGATCGCATCGTCAAACAGTACATGGCTTCCAAGGTCAATGTGCCGCAGCCCGACCGTCGCCTGCCGATTCGCGCCGTCGATCTGCCGCAGCCTGAAATGAAACTGGTCGCCAAAATGAAGCCATCCTTGGCTGAAGTCAGCGCCAATCCACGCTCGCGCTCGGCCGTCATGCGGGTGGCGACGCGTCATATCGCCGGCCCTGCATTGCTGGCGGAAAAGGGCAGGAAATGAGCGGAAGGTTCAATCTGGTTCTGCTTGCTTTGCTCGTGTTATGCGCCTTGTCGCTGATCAACGCGCAATATCAGTCGCGTCATCTTTTTATCGAACTTGAGCGTGCGCAATCGAAGTCGCGCCAACTCGATATCGAATGGGCGCAGCTACAGTTGGATCAATCGACCTTGGGCAAACATGCCCGGATCGAGACCAGTGCGCGGCGCGACCTGAATATGATGGCGCTATTGCCCACGCGTACGCAATACATCACGGTGGACGAGAAATGAAGCGTGCCGCTGCTGCCCGGGGCACGCCGTTTTCGACCAGTCCAGTATTGGCATTGAAACTGCCGGTATGGCGTTCGCGCCTGGTGTTGTTTGCCCTGTTCGCCGCGTTTTTGGCGTTGATAGGGCGCGCGCTTTGGCTACAGGGAATTTCTACCGAATTCCTGCAAAAGCAAGGGGCCTCGCGTTATGCGCGGACTCTGGAGTTGCCTGCAACGAGAGGGAAAATTGCCGACCGCAACGGTCAGGTGCTGGCATCGTCGGTACCGGTCAAGGCAATCTGGGCGATTCCAGACGATGTGCTGGAAGCACCCAAGGAAAAAATCCGGGCGCTGGCTAAATTGCTTGAAATGAGCGAGTCTGATTTACGCAAGAAGCTTGATTCAGATCGCAGCTTTGTGTATCTGAAGCGGCAAGTGGAACAAGAGACCGCCGATAAAATCATCAAACTCGATATCGCCGGTATCGACACCCGCAAGGAATACAAGCGCTTTTACCCTGAAGGGGAAGTCATGGCGCATGTGGTGGGCTTCACCAATGTGGAAGATATCGGCCAGGAAAGCATGGAGTTGGCGTTTCAGAAAACCCTGGCAGGCACCACCGGTAGCCGACGCGTGATCAAGGATAGATTGGGCCATATCGTCGAGGATATTGCGGCAGTGCGTGAACCGCGTGACGGCAAGGATCTGACCCTGTCAATCGATAGCAAGATCCAGTACATCGCTTTTTCCCAATTAAAGGAGGCCGTTGCGAAGCACAAGGCGCTGGCAGGTGGTGTCGTGGTACTCGATGTGCAGACCGGCGAGGTGTTGGCGCTTGCTAACCTGCCAGCCTATAACCCGAATGACCGCCGTGCCTTGACCGGCGCCCAGCTGCGTAATCGTGTGATGACCGACACCTTTGAACCCGGCTCCACCATGAAGCCGTTCACCGTGGCTTTGGCTTTGGAGTCCGAGCGCATTACGCCGCTAACTACGATCCAGACTGCGCCCGGCAAATTGACTAT
>JAZKIX010000061.1:0-24298 GCA_040384645.1 Pseudomonadota bacterium
GTTATTTGCGCTGTTTGCCGGCTTTTATTACTGGGTGCCGAAATGGACCGGTTTCATGTACAAGGACTCGCGCGGGAAATTTCATTTCTGGAATTCAGTGATATGGGTCAATGTCACTTTTTTTCCCATGCATTTTCTTGGGCTAGCCGGCATGCCGCGCCGCTACGCCGATTATCCGGCCCAGTTTGCCGACTTCAATATGCTGGTATCGGTCGGTGGCCTGATGTTTGGCTTGACCCAAGTCTATTTCGTCTTCGCCGTGGTATTGCCCACCATGCGCGGTGGAGAAAAAGCGCCAGCCAAACCCTGGGAAGGTGCCGAAGGACTGGAATGGACCGTGCCCAGCCCGGCACCCTTTCACACCTTTGAAGTTGCACCGATCGTGAAGTAATTGATTGTTGAGTAGACGCTGGCGCAGCGTAATCGCAGCGAGAACGGTATGAGCAAGCCGGACGAGCAGGGCAGCAAGCAGGAATGGCTATTAAAACGCAACTGCAGTCTCTCGCCAGCGCAGTTGGCATGGGCTTATGCGATGCCTTGCCTGGTGTCGTTATTCGTGGCAGGATTTTTTGCCCTGCAAGGCGCATGGTTGATCCTGGTTTTTGTCATGTTGGAAGCGATTTTCCTGACGCTGGCGTTTTTACATGCGGCGCGCCATGCCACCGATCATGAACATATCGTCTTGATGGAAACGTGCCTGTTGGTGGAGCGCGTTCTGGCTGGGCACATTGAGCAGACACGTCTTGAACTGTATTGGATTCGCCTGGCAATGCCAGCCCGCTACCAAGACTTGATCCAGCTAGAAGCGAAGGGCGTGAAAGTAAAAATCGGGCAATTTCTCACGGTGGAAAAACGGCGTGCATTTGCGCAAGAACTCAAGGAGCGGTTGCGTAGCAGTGCCAACAGGACCTTTATCGCAGCTAAAGCGTAAGGGTCGGCGCTTTTCATTGGCACAATATTTACACGCTGCGGCGCACTAACAGACTGCGGATATCGCTAATCGCTGCGGCGGGACTCAAACCCTTGGGGCAGACATCGGTGCAATTCATGATGGTGCGGCAGCGAAACAGCCGGTAGGCATCGTTCACGTTGTCCAGGCGCTCGCCCAATGCGGTGTCGCGGCTGTCGGCCATGAAGCGATAGGCTTGCAAGAGTCCAGCCGGGCCGACGAATTTATCCGGGTTCCACCAAAAGGTCGGGCACGCGGTCGAGCAACAGGCGCACAGGATGCATTCGTACAAGCCATTGAGCTGGTCGCGTTCTTCCGGGCTCTGTAGTCGTTCCTTTTCCGGCGGTGGCGTATCGTTGATCAAATACGGTTTGATCGAATGGTATTGCTGCCAGAACAGTGTCAGGTCGACCATCAAATCGCGCACTACCGGTAAGCCCGGCAAAGGCCGGAACACTACTGGCTGGCGCACTTCGTTGATATTGGTAATGCATGCCAGGCCGTTCTTTCCATTGATGTTCATCGAGTCCGAACCGCATACGCCTTCACGGCAAGAGCGGCGAAAAGACAGGGTATCGTCGATATCACTCTTGATACGCATCAAGACATCGAGCAGCATCTTGTCTTGCGGCGCCAGTGGCACAGACAGGCGCTGCAAATAGGGTTTGGCATCGACGTCGGGATCGTAGCGAAAAATTTCCACGTCGAGCGTACGGGCCGAATTCATGGCAAAAACCCCTGCATTCTTTCTCAGGATGGCATCAGACTGGGACAGGGACCCGCGTGAAGATTGGGCCTTGCTTAGCCTTTCTGCTGCGCGTCTATAGCACTACTTTTTACCTCCGTTGCCAATCCAAGAGATTGAGAAATCGCATGGAACCAATCATTTGCATTTCCCATCAGCCATTTTCCTTGACCTGATTGATGGAATATCTGGGGATGTCGACCACAACATCACTGGTCCCCACAATCGCCTGACACGACAGGCGCGATTGCGGCTGCAAACCCCAGGCGCGGTCGAGCATGTCTTCTTCATTTTCATCGACTTCGTTCAATGAATGAAAGCCTTGCGTGACGATGACATGGCACGTGGTGCAAGCGCCCACTTTGCCGCAAGCGTGTTCAATCTCCACGTGATTGCCCAATAGCGCATCGCAGATGCTGGTCGCCTGTGTGACTTCGATGACAGCACCTGAGGGGGCGAATTCCGGGTGCGGCAATACGGTGATTTTCGGCATGTGATTCCTTGAGAAATTAAGCTGTGGCATCGTCATAGCTGACGCCGCATGTCGATCGCTTGGACAAGCGCGCGCCCTTATCGAGCGCTCTAACTGAACCAGTGTTGCGATAATTTGAAAAAATAGGCTGCCAGTAAGGACCTTCATGGCAGCTACTCTGGACGTGACGCAAAGTGACCGCAGCCAAATAACAACAAAATTAAACGCGTGCTGAAAAACCATTTGACGTAAAAATCACGCTGCCGCAGAATCGCCCTTCACCAATTTTGGTCAACCATTTTTTACAGGAAAGGAACGAGCATGCCCGGTACCGCTATCCACAATTCAAAACAATATTAGCCCCGCGCATGATTGCTCGGGGTCGTCGGCCACTGTTGCCGATCCCGAGCCGGTCGTTCCGATACAAGAACCCCGGTGAGGAAACTCGCCGGGGTTTTTGCTTTTTTACG
The DNA here is from genome assembly GCA_040384645.1 of Pseudomonadota bacterium. Lineage (GTDB taxonomy): Bacteria > Pseudomonadota > Gammaproteobacteria > Burkholderiales > Burkholderiaceae_D > JAZKIX01. The sequence goes on from JAZKIX010000061.1 coordinate 2,637, forward strand.
ACTGCGACATTATTCGCGCCGCAGCAACGATCCCGGCATAACAAATCTCGAAAGAAACGTTATGCCAATCAAACAAACCCTGCACAAGGGTCTCGTCCCAGTGCACATTTTTACCGACGATATCGACCACACTGCCCTCCAGCAATTGCTCAATATCGCCAACCTGCCCATCGTCTATCCACATGTGGCTGCGATGCCCGATGTCCATGCCGGCAGCGGCGCCACTGTCGGCAGCGTGATCCCGACCCGCGCCGCCATCATCCCGGCCGCAGTCGGGGTCGATATCGGCTGCGGCATGAACGCAGTGCGCACTACGCTCACCGCCAGCCAGTTGCCCGACAATCTGGCGCGCCTGCGCAGCGCTATCGAAGCCGCGATCCCGGTCGGTTTCGAACAACATGAATGGAACAAGATACGCGGCTCGGCCCATGCCCGGGTTGGCCGTCCGCTCAACGACCGCTTAGATCGCATTGTCGCCAAGCACAAGGGCATCATGAAGATGCAGCACAAGTTTGCCCAAACCTGGATTTGCCAGATCGGCACGCTGGGCGGTGGCAATCACTTCATTGAAATCTGTCTCGACGAAGAACAACGGGTCTGGATCATGCTCCATTCCGGCTCGCGCGGCATCGGCAATGTGATCGGGCGCTATTTCATTTCCGCCGCCAAAAAAGACATGGCACGCCATCAGCGCCATGTGCCGGACAAGGATTTATCCTACTTCAGCGAAGGCTCGGAATGGTTCGACGACTACGTCGAAGCGGTCGATTGGGCGCAGGATTATGCCCTCGTCAACCGCAGCGAAATGATGCGCCGCGCGCTCGATGTCCTGGCGCAATTCGTCCCGCCCTTCAAGCTCGACGGCGAAGCCATCAACTGCCACCACAACTATGTGACCCGCGAAAAGCACGGCAACGAAAACCTGTTCATCACCCGTAAAGGCGCAATCTCGGCCCGCGAAGGAGAGCTCGGCATCATCCCCGGCAGCATGGGCGCAAAAAGCTATATCGTGCGCGGCAAAGGCAACCCGGAATCGTTCTGCTCCTGCTCGCACGGCGCCGGTCGCCGCATGAGCCGCAGCGAAGCCAAGCGCCGCTTCGACCAGTTCGACCTGGCCGAGCAAACCACCGGCATCGAGTGTCGCAAAGATGGCGGCGTGGTTGATGAAATCCCCGCCGCCTACAAAGACATCGACCAGGTCATGGCACACCAGAGCGATCTGGTGGAAGTGGCGCATACCCTGCGCCAGGTCATTTGCGTGAAAGGCTAATCATGAAAATCACTCTCAAGCTGCCCAAGACCGCCAAGCCGCGCAACCCACTGGCCGTCGCCGCCAAAACCCGCCGCGCCGGTGCGCATCAATCCGAGAATCCGGCGCGACAGGCGCGCCGGTTGGAAAAGCAAAAGCTGCATTTGCTGCTGTCGGGGAAAAAGGATAGAGGCGATTCCGATGCGTAATGTCCAAGCCGTCACCTACTTAATAACTAAAATGCAACCATTCTGCCCCCGGCGAATGCACCGGTTTTCTCCTTCCCTTTCAAGGGGAAGGCCGGGATGGGGATGGGTTTCTTGTGCAATTTTTACGACAGAAACCCATCCCCACCCTAACCCTCCCCTTGAAAGGGAGGGGATTTTTCTCAGCAATTTGTATTTTTTCGAGGTCATCCATAGGGATCTGAATAGTTTCAATAAAACAACAATAAGAAAAAATCATCATGCAATCTGCCATCCAACTTAATCAAACCCAGGCCATCGATTTCCTGCTCCATGTGGCCGTGGTCCGGCCTGTGTTCATGTGGGGTGCGCCAGGCATTGGCAAAAGCGCCTTGGTACGCCGCTTTGCCGATGCGGTCGGCATGGAATGCGTCTCGCTCCTGGGTAGCCAGCTGGCGCCGGAAGACTTGCTCGGCATTCCTAAAATCGATGGCGAATGTTCACGCTTTTATCCGCCAGCCAATATCGTGCGCCAGCAGCCGTTCGTGCTGTTTCTCGACGAATTGAATGCCTCGTCGCATGAAATTCAAAAAGCCTTTTATTCACTGATCCTGGAACAGCGTGTCGGCGAATATTGCCTGCCCGCTGGCACCATCGTGATCGGCGCCGGCAACCGTGCCAAGGATGCCGCCATCGTCAAGCCGATGCCATCGGCCTTGATCAATCGCTTGGTGCATATTCATTTGCGTGCCGACCACCGGCAATGGCTGAGCTGGGCCATCAACGAGGGCGGCATCCATCCCTGGATTGTCGAGTACATCCAGTTGCGGCCAGACCATCTCTGGAGCGAGCCGCCAAAACATGAAGAAGCTTTTTCTACCCCACGCAGCTGGCATATGTTGTCCGATGCCCTGCATTCGTTCGGCGACAAGATCAGCGATGAAATGATCGAGGCGCTGGCCTTTGGCTTGTTGTCGCCTGCGCATGCGGGCCACTTCAAGGCATATCTGAAGCAAATTCATCAAAAGCACACCTTGCATGCCATCCTCAAGGGCGATGCCTTTTGGCCAACTGGGGCGGACAATCGCGACGTGCTGTACTTTCTGGCGCAATCGTTCCGCGCCCATTTGCGCAAGGAATTGCCGGAAGACGAAGCCTCGGTGCGCGGCCCGCACCAAAACCTGGCGATTCGTGCCAAGGACATGCTGCGCGATCTGGCCCGTATCAGCGTCGAGATTGCGCAATCGGTCATGAGCGAAGACGAAGCCGGGCAGCGCTTGCCGTCTTGGTTTTTGGTCGAAGTGGCGCGTGATTTGCCACGGCTGGCCGGGCGCGACAGCAAGGTACGGGCATGAGCCGCAACCTGCAAAAAGATGCCGCTGCCGAAGCCCGCAACGCCGGCGTGCAGCGCGTAAGAAAGCATCCGGTGCTGGCGCCCATGCTTGATTCGATCCGGTTCGGGCTCGATACCGAATATCGTTTCGTCTCGGCCACCGGCTGGCTGGCCGTTGCACCAGCGGGCACGATCTGGCTGCATCCCAAGCGGCGGGCAACCCCAGAAGCATGGAGCAGAGTCATTGCCTTGACGCTGGTGTGCTTGGGTTTTGGGCTGGTGCGCCGGCGTGAACCCTATGCCTTGTGGGAAACCGCCAGCATTCTGGTAGCGGATCGTTTTTGTGACGAACTCAAGCTCGGCGCCTGGCCAGAGTCGCTGGAATATGCCCTCCCGCATTTTCCGTCGGGTGGGGCGGAAGCCTTATTGCGGCAATTTTGTGTCGACGGCTGCGAGCCAGACTTGTGCGCCTGGTACGCGGCATTGAATGGCGGCGCAGCCCTGTTTTGCGAGTTGGATGGCAATGATGCAGCGTGGCAACGCCATCCGAAGTGGACCGATCTGCTGGCCGATGGCATCGCACGGGGCGTCGGACACGCCTTGCAAGTGGCATCCGGCACGGTGGTGGCAGACGGCGTCATCAAGCCGCCGACCAGAGCATCGCGCACCCGGCAACGCCTGATCGATCATTACCCCTTGCTGGGCGCTCTGGCCGTCAGTTTCGATATCGAAGAAGATATTCGCCTGTGCCAGCAATACGATATCCGCGTTGCCGCCATCGATGTCGGTGCGCGCCGCATCTGGATCAATCCCAGCGCGGGTTTGTCCGACAATGAATGCCTGTTCGTTTTTGCCCACGAACTGCTGCATGCGGGCTTAAATCACGCCTCGCGCCGACGTGGACGCGACGCCTTGCTGTGGAATATCGCCTGCGATTTCGTCATCAATGGCTGGCTGATCGAGATGCACGTCGGCACCCCGCCACAGATCGGGCTGCTGCACGATCCGGCATTCGCCAATCAATCGTCGGAAGAGGTCTACGACAGCTTGGCGCAAGACATCCGCCGCGCCCGCAAGCTGGCAACCCTGCGCGGCGTCGGCGCGCAAGATTTGCTCGGCGAAGATGAAGGCGCCTTGTTTACCGATGCCGAAGCCTACTGCCGCCGCGCGCTGGCGCAAGGCTTGGATCGTTACGTCAGCGCTGCACCACGCGGCTTATTGCCAGCCGGCTTGATCGAAGAAATCCGCAGCCTGAGCCAGCCGCCAATTCCATGGGATGTGCGGCTGGCCGAGTGGTTCGACGAGCGCTTCCCGCCACCTGAATTACGCCGCAGTTATGCCAGGCCATCGCGACGGCAAATGGCAACGCCCGAGATTGCCCGCCCATCGGTCGTCAAGCCGACGGAAGTAGAGCGGCGCAGCCGCGTCTTTGGCGTCCTCCTGGATACCTCCGGTTCAATGCCGCCGCAACTGCTGGGAAAAGCATTGGGCGCGATTGCAAGTTATGCCTTGGCACGCGATGTAGCGTCGGTACGCCTGATCTGTTGTGACGCCAGGGCTTACGACAGCGGCTGGGTCGCACCGGAAAACCTGCTCGACCGTTTCACCCTGCAAGGACGCGGCGGGACGATATTGCAACCGGGTCTTGATTTGCTCAATGCGCTGGCAGATCGTGGCGACTTTCCCAAAGCAGGGCCGTTGCTGGTGATTACCGATGGCTATTGCGAGGATCAACTCAATGTGGACATGGACCATGCGTTTTTAATGCCGGCAGGACGGCGCTTGCCATTTCGGGCGCGGGGAGAGGTTTTTCATGTGAGTTAATTACCTGTTGGTTCTATCAGACAAATTAGTCTGCGTGGACTTGTAACACTGCACTTGGGCATGTTTTCGTGTTCGAGTGCAGCGACTGTTAAACAATAGGAGCAGAGCGGATTTCGTCCCAATTCGAATATAGACAGAGCGCTAATGGAATATTTCTGTCAGCCAGAGATTTTAGAGTCATTACGGAAATATCGAGTCCTTCATCACCGGTCTGCATGAAAAACCCACAGAACAGATCGATTTCATAATCTCTTGCCAGAGCAGCCCAGACACTCAAATCGTTCGTCAACTTGCTCAATAATTCTGCCACCTGTGCGTCAAGGTTTTCTGGTTCACATGGTGCTGCATCCAGACTCCAATAGCCTGTTTTTTTGACGATATCTCTAGTTTTTGATGGGATTGCCTGCCCTTTGAAATTGCTGCCAGTGGGGTTACATCCCAACATTTTGGAAACTTCGTCTGGAATGAGCGTATCACCAAAGATTCTGAGCGACGCTCTTGACCTATGTAAGTGCGCCATGATTTTTGTTTTCTGTAAAGGTATGTGGAGGGCGGTCTATGGGCCCCATAAAAAAGGCAGCGTATTGGTTGGGCGGGGACCGCCGAGGATAAAGGATGAACGTTGTTGTCATTGGTGATTTCCCACCGACTGTCTTGTTAGCCAGCATCTTTTTTACTTCTAAAGTGGTTTGCAATAACTAGACTGCTGCCAGCCAATATCAATATTAAGAGTACACCCGGCACTAATGAAATCACCGAACTTAGTACATCCTCATACGGCCATCCTGAAATTGTGATACGTATAGTTGAGATTAGCCACCATAAACTAATAGAGAGAGCTAAAACATTCCAAAGAAATTTAACCCAGTGCCAATTCAAAAAAAGGCCGCCAGCTACAACTAGCAAAATAAACGGGAGAAGCAGCCATAAAAAAGATGCATTGGAAACTGCCCACCAACCAAGGTAGCCAGAAACAAAAAGTAATAAAACTGCGAGAATTTTAATGATCATGAAACTTCAACTTGGCTCGCTAATGTTTGAAATCAACGGCGGCGGTACGCCGTCTGCTGACTGATTAACTGTTTTAATTAACAGCGTTGGAAGGAAGTTATGTTTCGAAAGAAATATCGAAATAAGCTGAAGTACGCTGCCTGCAGCACCATTATTTCTGACCCAGCAAGAAAAAAAGTTTCGTCAAGGCACATATACAAAGTGAACCTCGAATACATAAGCCGGGTCTTGCTCATAGACACGTACTTGCAAAATCAAGTCGCTCGCGCCCTCATCAACCGTATACAAATCCACGATGACATCCCAATAAATTTCCATCCATTGACATACCGATGTCTGCCATGTCTCTTCCGGCAAGCTGGTCAGTTGGGCGCCATAGTCTTGAATATTTTCAGCTATTGCCTCGGCGTCTTCTGTGGAAATCGGGCGAACGCCGGCTACCTTTCGCGCAAGAGTGAAATCACCCTCTTTAAATGCCTCCACGATGTCAGACAAGGTATTTCTCCATGCTGAGGGAACCGGTCTTTGATTATCTTCGTCTTTCAAAATAGGTATTGTTTCGCTCATTTCTATCTCCTGAAATTCCCCCAAACTACTTGCGAGCTGCGTTGTTGGAACGACAGATTACATTTTCTTGACTTGCGGCGGCTTAAACCAATGCCCATTTTCAACGATACAAACAAGATGGCCGACAGTGACGGGAAAAGCCTCTCTGTGCCGGCGCTTTTCACGATGCAAAAGAGCACTGAGCCATCCTTCAGCTTCGCCATTGAAATATTGATCAAATTGAAAAGCCCTTAAATCGATCACATGTTTATTACGCAAACTTTCTAAAACGGCCCAAGCGTCGTCTCCGGTGATATTCAAATCCTGTTCTAGCCTGGATGCCAGAAACAGGTCTTCTTTATTCAAGCCGGATACATTGCACATGATGTCAAGCACACTGTCCCTGATTTGTTCATTCATGGTTTTGGCGATTCGCTTGGAGTGGCAGCATCGATGCAGAATTTTCGCAGCCTTGATATTTCAAGCCTGGTCGAACGTGACTGCATCGGTATCGTATGCGGTGGGGCGTACCACGACGGTGCCTGCCATTTTGTCGTGCCAGCCTTGCTTGCGAGGGTCGAAGGCAACCCAAAAAAAACCAAGGCCGAGCGGCAGGATTGACACGTAGTAGCCAAGGTAGCGTCCTATCGATTGGCCGAGCGTGAGCGACTTGCCAGTGCGTGCATCCACGATCTTAGCGGACACTGCCATCTTCCCTGGCGTGGCTTGCTTTTTCATCCAGAAAAGAATCGAAGCCACGGCGGGTGCTACCCAGGAAATAAGGAAGTCGGCCGGACCGGCAATGAATTGTGGTTCCGTGTAGTAGGCCCAGCCATAAATCGTGATCAATAGTGGATCGGCGATGGCGATGATGAGAACTGCATCGATGAGAGTGGCGCCGGTGCGTATCCAGAATCCGGCATATTCAAGGTGAATCTTTTTCAATTCGGCCAGTGGGGCTTTTGGCGTGGCGTATGGATTTGTGCTCATTAAGTATGTTTTCGGACATGGTTGGATTTTCATTTTATCAACATGGTTCGATGGCGGTACAAGCGATTGCGCAATTGCTATGGCGATGGGCGATGGGTGCTGGGCCATGCTGCCGATTTCCAGGTTGGCAATGTAGGTGGGGCAACGTACATACAGCGGGTCCTGCCGCCGGATAGATTCATTCTTCATTTATGTTTCACATTCATATCTCACACCGGAGAGCGACCATGTCAATCAAAACGCATCATTTTTCGTCATCGGCTAACAGCATCCGCACGGCAATACGCTGCTCAGCGGTGACATTGGTGGCATTGGCTCTGTCGGGCCTAGCGTTGGGGGCGATGGCGGCTGACAACGATGCCGATGCGCAGGAACGTTACAAGGCTGAGCGGGCCGCTTGCCAGACCGGCCAGTCGCATCAGGATCGTAGCACTTGCTTGCAGGAAGCCAAGGCTGCATTGAATGAAGCGCGCAAGAGACACTTGAATGGCGCGGCGGATAGCTATGAGAAAAACGCCTTGAGCCGATGCGAGGCTTTGCCGGCCGGTGATCGAGCAGCGTGCCAGCGCCGCGTTCAGGGCGAAGGCAGCATTAGCGGCAGCGTGGAGGAGGGCGGCGTGCTACGGGAACTTGTGGTGAAGGATGAGCAGTGAACGTGTTGTTTGATGACAATCAATCGTTTTGCTATTCAGGACTGTTAATGGTTTGGTAGGGGTGCGCACGGCCTAGGCGGCCCGCATACCCTATTCACACTTTTCCTGAACGCGTAGGCATTTAATTGAAAGATTTGACAGTCCAGTGCCGTAATGCGAAAAACAGGGGAGTATAGGCATAAACATAGGTCTATCCGCACGTTTTCTTTGCCTCTCAAAAAATACCCCATGCAGTATTTGTGGTCAAAAACAGCCTGCTATCTGCCTTGCCAGCACTTGGAGGAGATGTGCTTCGACTAAATCTTCAGCCGTCGTCGATCAATTCTCTGTCGTGGAAAGTTGCCACGAACACGCCATGTGGCGCGAACCATCGCCTACTTCGCGGCCTTTGGTTTGGCCTTCGCCTTTTTGGTCGATGTATTGAAGGCAATCGCTGCAAGGATCAACGCTTTGAACGCGTCCACGTCCACGTCCTCGCCTTCGTGGAGGTCAATCGCGCGCCGGGTGTTGCCGTCGAGGCTTCCATTGAAGAGCTTGGCCGGATCGTCCAGCGACGCTCCTTTGGCGAAGGTCAGTTTCACAACCGCCTTGTAAGACTCGCCGGTGCAAATGATGCCGTCGTGCTCCCACACGGGCGTGCCCATCCACTTCCATTCTTCGACTATATCCGGGTCGGCTTCCTTGATCAGCGCACGCATCTTGCTCAAGGTAGCGCCGCGCCAGTCGCCAAGCTGGGCATTTTTTTTGTCGATCAGATGGGGCGCTGGTTGGTTCTCGGGTGAAGCTTGTTTCATGGTCTTCTCCAAAAAGCTCAATTTTTCGCATCCCATCTTCCATGGATTTCTATACCAGCAACTGTATTGGCGCGCCCGCCTCGGCCGCTGCGGTCACTCTACGGCTGTCTTAGTTTAACCGGGTCGGTCTATGGGCTTGAACGCGCTACTGTCGCTTTAATTAACTTCATCGACGACCAGCCGGTGCTCGCCGTCAAAGACCCAAGCTAGTTCGAAATCTACTTCAAATAGGTGACCGTCGATGTCTTTGAAGTAGCCGGCGATTCCCCAGTGGGTTCTAGTTGCCGGCTTGACGATGACGCCGCCAGCGCTTTCTGCCATCGCTAGTATTTGCGGGACTTCTTCGGCTGTCTTCGCCAGATAGACTAAAGCCACGCCTGAAAAGCCCGCGCCTTTTGACGTTTCAGCCAAAGCGTCTTTTGCAAAGTCTTCGCGTGAAATGAGGCACAGCGCATAACCGCCCAGATCGATTTTAGTGAAGCCGTCGTTGCCGGTAATTGATTTTTTCCAGCCTAAGGCTTCATAAAATTCAGTCGACTTTTTGACGCTTTCGACACCGAGCAGGATCAGGTGCAATCGCTGGCTGGGTGCAGTCGTATCAGAAAGGATCGAAGGGTATATATGTCCTACGTCATGATTGAGCATTGCTTCAAACTCTCCATCCAAAAATTTTTAAAATAGGTACGCGCTCAGCCCGGCGCCAATGCACTGTAGCGCAATCAGGCGGTGTGTGGAAGCCCGGCAAGCGATTCATTTTTTGCTGATTTGATAGTCGACTCGATATAAAAATTGGGGAGTATGAGGAAAAATATACCATTCTCCTCAAGTATTCATTGACCTAATAAAAATACACGTGGCAGTATTATTTTCTGGAAAGATCCTGCTCAAGCATGCTTCATTGCGTTGCGGGACGCCAGCTTAGGCTCTTCCGGTAGGCACCCATCCGACCCAGATCGTCTCCATGCAGTGCATTGCCGCACCAAGTCAAGGCGGCTAAAACCGCCGCAAGCGGCAAATGCACAAGTACCGCACATGTTGAATACAACATAGTCCGATATTGTGTACAAAACCCGTGGCACAGCTTTTGCAATTGAATTTGGGGCATGAACGCTCAAACCAGCCTCCAGCCCGCCGCCATCGAACTCGTTGCACTCAGCAAACGTTACGCGCAGGGGAAACCTGCGGTCGATAACATCAACCTGCGTATAGCCAGCGGCAGTTATTGTTGCTTGCTGGGGCCATCTGGTTGCGGCAAGAGTACGACGCTACGCATGATTGCCGGGCACGAGTCGGTCAGTAGTGGTGACATCTTGCTGGAGAATCGCAACATCACTGACTTGCCTGCGGCGGCGCGTGGGACGGCGATGATGTTCCAGAGTTTTGCCCTGTTCCCGCATTTGAGCGCGCTCGATAATGTGGCTTTTAGCTTGAAGATGAAAGGCGTCGATCGCGCGACGCGCCAGAAACAAGCGCAGGACTTATTGGAACGGGTGGCGATGGGCCATCTGGCGCAGCGCAAGCCGGGCGAATTATCCGGCGGCCAGCAACAGCGGGTGGCGCTGGCGCGGGCGTTGATTACCCAGCCGCGCGTGTTGTTGCTGGACGAGCCGCTGTCGGCACTCGATCCGTTCTTGCGCATCCAGATGCGGGCCGAATTGCGGCGCTGGCAAAAAGAACTGGGTCTCACTTTTATCCACGTCACCCATTCGCAAGAGGAGGCGATGGCGCTGGCTGACACCATGGTGGTGATGAACCAGGGCGTGATCGAGCAAATCGGTTCGCCGCACCAGATTTACAACCGGCCCGGCAGCGAATTCGTAGCGCGCTTCATGGGCGGTTATAACATCCTCGATACGCCCGAAGGCAAGAGCGGCGTGCGCACTGACCATATGCACATCGTGCCGGCCAGCCAGGCGCAGCCCGATGGTATGCATAACAAGCGCGCCGTGATCACCGACGTCGAATATCAAGGTACTTACGTCTTGCTCGGCCTGCAACATCCCGCCGCCACCCAAGCGGCACACAGCACCGCCGAGTTGTTGGTGATGCTGTCCGAAGCCCAATTCGCCCAACGCCCGTACACGCTAGGCGAGGCCGTACAGTTGTCATGGGCGCCGGACGCCGCCCATGCCTTGCCTTCCTGATTTGTGATTGCCTCCGCCTGCGCCAACCATCATCGCTCTCAACCTGCCCACACTAGGAGTTTTTGCTATGTCTGACGATCTGAAAAAAGCCTCTCCGCTCTCCACCAGCGCCACCGGTTTGACCCGCCGCGCGGTATTGAAAGGCACCGCCGGCATTCTGGCGGCTGGCGTGTTCCCCGCGATCCATGCGCAGGAAAAGATCGTGCTGCGCTACCTTGGCACGGCGGTGAATCAAGACAAGGCGATAGGCAATAAATTCAAGGCCGATACCGGAATTGAAATCCAATACGTGGCAATGAATACCGATGACGTGACCAAACGCGCAGTCACCGCACCGAATAGTTTTGACTTGATCGATACAGAATATTTTTCGCTTAAAAAGGTCGTCCCGACCGGCAACCTGAAAGGCATCGACACCAAGCGGATCAAGAATGCCGACAAGATTACGTCCCTGTTTACCACGGGCATGGTGGCGGGCAAAGCGGTCGGCGATCAAGGCACGGCACCGAAGAAAGTGATTTATCTGGAAGGTGAGAAATCCAAAGTATTTTCCAAAACGCCGACCCAATTCATGTCACTGATCCCGACCGTGTACAACGCCGATACGCTCGGTATCCGGCCCGACCTGATCAAGCGCCCGATCAATTCCTGGGCTGAATTGCTCAATCCAGAATTTAAGGGCAAAGCGGCGATTTTGAATATTCCCTCGATCGGCATCATGGATGCAGCGATGGTGGTGGAAGCGATGGGCATCTACAAATATCCCGACAAGGGCAATATGACCAAGAAGGAAATTGACCTCACCATCAAGACCCTGATCGAAGCAAAAAAAGCTGGCCAGTTCCGCAGTCTCTGGAAAGATTTTAACGAGTCGGTCAACCTGATGTCGTCTGGCGAGGTGGTGATTCAGTCGATGTGGTCGCCCGCCGTCACTGCAGTGCGTACCAAGGGTATTGCCTGCAATTTCCAACCGCTGAAAGAAGGCTATCGCGCCTGGGCTGCTGGCTTCGGCTTGCCAGCTACCTTGTCGGGTCGCAAGCTCGATGGCGCGTATGAATTCATCAACTGGTTTCTCGACGGCTGGGCCGGCGCTTACCTCAATCGCCAAGGCTATTACAGTGCCGTGCTCGACACCGCCAAATCGAAAATGGAAGCATACGAATGGGCGTACTGGATGGAAGGCAAAGCCGCCACTCAAGACATCAAGAGTCCCAACGGCGACGTGCTGGCCAAGACCGGCGCCATCCGCGACGGCGGCAGTTACGAAGCGCGCATGGGCGGCATCGCATGCTGGAATGCCTTGATGGATGAGAATAATTACATGGTGCAAAAATGGAATGAATTTGTAGCAGCTTGATGGGAAATTGGTGTGGTGTACTCACGGCGCCTCGTACGTTACAAGGTTATCTAGGCTGACAGCTAATGGATCAACTATATGATTTTGTAGGGCGCGCGGGGCCGCCTAGGCCGTGCGCACCAGTTCCGCTGCAACACTAATTGGTGCGCACGGCGCACCCTACCGTCCTCTATTTTTTCATGTGCGTGGTCTACTAGGATTGAATTGGTTTTTGTGACGTAGCCGGAGGAAGGTAAATAATTATGCAATCAATTTTTAAGCCATGAGCAATCACACCAGCCGGACATCAGTAACGGGCTTGCCACCCGGCCGCAGCATCGCCGCCTGGTGGCAAGCCTTGCCCTTGACGATAGTATTCATACTGTTTTTCCTGATTCCATTGGCGCTGATCGTGATGGTCAGTTTTTGGGATTTCAATGAGTATGAAATGCTGCCGGGCTTTACCTTCAAAAACTATATTTCCGTGTTTGATGGGTGCGCTTCATCGGGCGATATGTGTGTGACGTTCAAGACGTATCTGTCGACTTTTAAATTCAGTTTTCTGGTGTGGCTGCTGACATTGCTGATCGGTTTTACGGTGTCGTATTTCCTGGCGTTTCATGTCCGTTCCAGCGGTATGCAAACGCTGTTGTTTGCGCTGTGTACGATTCCATTTTGGACCTCGAATGTGATCCGCATGATTTCGTGGATTCCGCTGCTGGGTCGCAATGGCATGGTGAATCAGGGTTTGCTGGAATTGGGTGTCGTCAAGTCGCCAGTGGAGTGGCTGCTGTTCTCGGACTTCTCAGTAACGCTGGCGTTTGTCCATCTGTACACCATGTTTATGATCGTGCCGATCTTTAACTCGATGATGCGGATCGACCGCAGCTTGCTCGAAGCGGCCAGCGATAGCGGCGCCTCCACCTGGCAAACCTTGTGGAATGTGATCGTGCCCTTGTCGCGCACCGGCATCATCATCGGCTCGATCTTTGTCATCACCATCGTGATGGGCGATTTTGTGACGATAGGCGTAATGGGCGGGCAGCAGATTGCATCGATTGGCGAGATCATTCAGGTGCAAACTTCTTACCTGCAATTTCCGCTGGCGGCGGCCAATGCGGTGATCTTGCTGATGCTGGTGTTGATGATTATCTGGGCGCTGACGCGGCTGGTCGATATCCGCAAGGAGCTATGACATGATGCGCGAAAAACGCTCTGCCGGATTCTGGTTCCTCGCCACATTTTTTGCGCTATTCGTGTTGTTCATGTACGGCCCGATGCTGGTGATCGTGGTGCTCAGTTTTCAGGGGCCGGAAGGCGGTTTGACTTTCCCTTTGCGCGGCATATCCTTGCATTGGTTTGTGAAGTTGGCCGAAGGTTTGGGCTCGGTCGATATCGGCGCGGCGCTGCGCCGATCGTTGGCCTTGGGGCTGGCGGTGATGGTCTGTACCGTGACATTTTCGGTGTTGGCTGGCATGGCTTTCCGCAAAAAGCTGGCCGGTGGCAATGCGCTATTTTTCGTGGTAGTAGCGAGCCTGATCATGCCATCGATTATCGTATCGCTCGGGATCGGATTGGAATTTCGCTTACTCGACAGCGGCATTAAAAAATGCCTGGAAATATTCGGCATGCAAGCCACGCTGGAATCGTATGGCACTTCGCTCGGCTTATTTACTTCCGCGCTCGGGGCGCACCTCACTTGGACGCTGCCGTTCGGTTTGCTGATCATGTTTGCAATTTTTAACCGCTTCAATCCGGCTTATGAAGAAGCGGCGCGCGACTTGGGTGCAACGCCGTGGCAGGGTTTCCGGTATGTGGTATTGCCGCTGATTGCACCGTCGGTGGTGGGTATCGGCATGTTCGGATTCAGCTTAAGCTGGGATGAAATCGCCCGCACCTCGCAAGCCATCGGCGACGTCAATACGCTGCCGCTGGAGTTGCAAGGCCTGACCTCGACCGTCACCACGCCATCGATCTACGCGCTGGGGACGGTGACAATGTTGATCTCGTTTTTGGTGATGGGTCTGGCGGTGGCTTTATCGAAAATACTGGCCCGGCGCCAGCAACAAAAGCAGGCTGGATAAGTGACAAACTCCTATGAGCGGATTCGTTAACCTGACTGAAAACGAGATCTACGAGCGCATGGTGGCAACCATCCTCAACCACAGTTTGCCGCCCGGCACCAAGTTAGTGGAAGACAGGTTGGCGTCTGCCTTTGGTGTCTCGCGCACCCGCATCCGTCCGGTGCTGGTGCGCCTGGCCAACGAACAGATCGTCACGCTCACGCCCAATCGTGGTGCCACCGTGTCGCAGCCGAGCGAGAAAGAAGCGCATGAGGTGTTCGAGGTGCGGCGCATGATCGAGCCGACCCTGATCCAATGTTTTATCGCGAATGCCAAGGATGACGATATCGCCCAGTTGGCGTCCTGCATTGCCGATGAAGAAGCGGCGCGCGCCAGTGGCGATATGCCGCGCGCGATCCGGCTCTCGGGCGATTTTCACTTGCACATCGCCAACGCTGCCGACCACCAGACGCTGGGCCGGATTTTGCGCGAACTGGTGTCGCGCACCTCGCTCATTTTGATGACCTACAGCTTCAACCACAAGCAAGCGCGGATCGAAGCCACTGCTTGCGGCTGCCAGCAGCATCATGGTTTGCTCGATGCGATACGCTGCCGCGATGCACAAGCGGCGGCGCGCCTGATGCGCGAGCACTTGGAGCAATTGGAATCGCAATTGCGCTTCAAGCCGCCTGGCACCGAGCCGCCGGATTTGATGGCCTTATTTAGCCCCGATTGATCCCGCCTATAGCGAATCAAGTCCGCCATGCGCCAACTGCTGATCATCAATCCCAACACCTCAGCCAGCATTAGCGCGCTATTGCAAAGCTACGCGCAAAATGCTGCCGGCCCTGATGTCAGAGTGCGTACCGTTACCGCCCGTTTTGGCGCGCCCTACATCGCGTGCGAAGCCAGTTACGCCGTCGCTGCACACGCCACGCTGGATGCCTGGGCCGCTGCTTTGAAGGATGATGAACCGGCGGCCGGCGTACCGGCGCCCGATGCGGTATTGATTGGCTGTTTTGGCGATCCGGGTTTGCTGGCCTTGCGTGAGAGTTGCGGCGTACCGGTGACTGGTTTGGCGGAAGCGGCTTTTATAGAAGCGGCGCGTTATGGCCGGTTTGCGATTGTCACCGGTGGCGCACGCTGGCCGCCGATCTTGCAACGCCTAATTCATACATTGGGGCTGGATGCCGCGCTAGCCGGCATCCACGCGGTGGCGCCCAGCGGTGCACAACTGGCGCAAGATCCAAATGCAGCGCAAGTCTTGCTGGCCAGCGCATGCCGCGCCGCCGCCCAGCATTTTGGTGCGCAAGCCGTTATCCTTGGTGGCGCCGGATTAGTCGGCATCGCGGCACGAATTCAGGCGCAGGTCGGGGTGCCGGTGATTGACAGTGTGCTGGCTGGCACCTATTGCGCACTGTCGCAAGCCGGGATCGCGGTGCCGGGTCAAGGCAGCCGTTTCAACCGTTTTGCGGTGGCTTGGCAAGGATTGTCGAAAGAAATGGCGGCGCTTGGCTTGCAAGGCGGAGACGGCTGAAGATTTTATGTTGATACTTAGCTAATCTTGAACTAAGTTCGACCTAAGTTATTAGGCGCGAGTTGATTTATGTAAGCCACGGTTAAAATCTCGGCGACTGTAGCTGTAAACAAAAAAGCCGTCAGGAATTCCAGTTTTTAACGCGCCTTGGTTACTTTGGTTATTTAGAGCTGGGTTCGCAAGTGAGATGAGCGGTGCCGATGACAGCTGTCTCCATTTCCTGGTTATTTAGTGTTGTTACAATGACAGGGTTTTGCCGAAGGCGGCGCTGAGCAACATTTCAGAAGGGATTGCCTCGCCAGATTAAGCGGACGGACCGCCAGGTTAGGCGGATTTTTTCATCTTATTTAAAGTGGGATTCCCATAGGAGACGTATGCGTACATCTGGTCACCGAGTCCTCATCACCGGCGGAGCCAAGGGAATTGGTTTGGCGCTCGCAAAGCAGTTCCATGCCGCCGGGAATCATGTCGTCTTGGTTGGGCGCGACCAAGCTGCCCTGCTAGCTGCAGCGCAGTTGCTTCCAGGCGCACAAATACGTGTCGCAGACGTCGCTAACGCCGAAGACCGCCTAAGTCTGGTCAATGAGTACAGCGACATCAGCATCCTGGTGAATAACGCCGGAATTCAACACAACGGCGAGTTAGCTCTTATGTCCGCGGCAAGCATAGAGAATGAATTGAGCATCAATCTTCTCGGCCCGGTATTACTGACTCATGCATTTCTCCCGCATCTACAACAGCATGCGGAGTCTGCAATCGTCAACGTGTCGTCCGTTCTTGCTTTGGTGCCCAAGCAGTCTGCCAGCATCTACTGCGCTTCAAAGGCGGGACTGCATAGCTTCACGCGCTCACTTCGCTGGCAACTCGAGAGCACAAACGTCCGCGTGTTCGAAGTCATGCCGCCCTTGGTCGATACCGCGATGACGGCCGGTCGTGGAAAGGGCAAGATATCCCCGGAGTCCTTGGCTAGCGAATTCTGGACCGGTTTCAAAGCCAATCAATTTGAACTTCGCATTGGAAAAGCGAAGGCTGTAAGCGTTATAGCCCGGCTGTTACCATTTATGGCAGAGCGAATCTTGCGCCGGGGCTAAATGCGACTGTTGGGGATCAATCTTTGTTCGAAAATTTGTCATTATTTAGCTCTGAGGAGCGTGTCGATTTTGTCCTTCCCTAGAAAGGAAAGGCAATTTCTTCGGTAATTCACACCTTTACGCAGTCCTCCATAGAAGGCTGAATAGTTATGGATATTGTGAATAATAGGGGGAGTATTGGGGATAAATAGTATTACCCCGCACGTTTTCATTGCACTTTAAAATATACAGACCCCAGTATATTTTTGCAGTTTGGGTTGTTCTGGACGTCTTTTTCGTAACAAAGCCATTTTTTATCCGATTGAACGCTTGTGCAGTCATGCGCAACTTAGAGCGACATCAATGGAGAATCGCATGGATACCAACGACACGATCGACCTCAAGCAAATCTATCTGGAATCGGTGCGCATGTATTGCGAACCCTTGTTTTGGCTGGCGCAGCAGTTGTGGCGCTTTGTGCGCTGGTTTGCGCAATAGCGGGGCTAAAGCAATAAAGCGTCCACCATCAAGATATCTGTCTCGAGCATGGCGCTAGATACCAATCGATTCCGCGATTCCGTGGGGAAATTGCCGGATGCCTGGCCGGATGCCGATAGGGTGACGTCAAGCCTACGGCAATGCCCAAGCATTAAACCTCTCCAGCTCAAGCCGCATCGCGCATTGCGAAATTGAAAGCGCATCGCAAGCGCGAGCTGCCGGTGTCTATCGACTTTGCGCGTTTGCAATCAACGATCGATCAATACTTCAAAGCCGCCGTACACCATGCGCTTGCCGTCAAAGGGCATGGCTTCCGGCTTCATCATGTCCGCCATGCGCGGATCTTTCATGACTTTGTCGTTGACTTGGTCGCGGTGCGCGCGCGATTCGTACAAGATCCATGAAAAGACCACCGTTTCACCATCTTCCAGATTCACGCTTTGGGGGAAGGATGTGAGCTTGCCCGGCTTCACATCGTCGGCAATGCATTCGCAAAATTGCAAGGCGCCATGCTCACGCCAGATTGCACCGGATTTATTCGCAACTTCGCGATATGCCTCCAGCTTGTCCTTGGGGAGAGGCAGAATGAAACCATCGATGTAAGCCATGATATTTTCCTTTATGAAATCGCCAGGGATATGGAGGGATATGGAAGAGTGTGCCGGCGTGTAGCGACAAGACAACAACACGCGCCCCAGCTTAGAGCCTAGCTTAGTCAGGATGATCGGGAAAGCAAGGCGTTTAGTTGCGTATTGTCGGCTTGCGCGCAAATGCCGCAACTGATCAATCCGGGCGGCAATAGAATTTATCTGGCCTTGAAATTGTGTAGCAGATTAATGCAATGCAGCGCCGCAACAGCGCCGCATCGCACCAACTTCATTGCACCAGCTTAATAAGTTTTGTAAGGCAGGAATTTGCCCGACAAGACCACGTTCACCCGGTCGCCTTTTGGATCGGCTTCACGCGTGATATCCATCGAAAAATCGATAGCGCTCATGATGCCGTCGCCAAATTCTTCATGGATCAATTCCTTGATAGTGCTGCCGTATACATTGACGATTTCATACCAGCGGTAAATCAAGGGATCGCTCGGTACGGCGCTCGGCAGTGAGCCTTTGTACGGCACGATTTGCAGCCATGCGGTTTCTTCATCGCTCAATTCAAACAGCGCTTGTGCAATTGATGCCTGGGTTTTGCTGAAAGTCATTTGCCCGAGACAGGCAGCGGTGGCCCACTCTTTACTCTGCCCTAATTGCATCGCGATGGCGGCCCATTTCAAGCCTCTGCGAACTTTGCTAGCGATGATCTTTTGTGTGACGATCTGGCGATCCATGTATGCTCCTCAGTGATAAAAAATTGAACAATAAACCTCAAGCAAGACACGTGCCGTTCAGTTGCGCAAACAACATGCCGACCGGTTTTGCAACACCATGATTTATAGAGAGGAAGCTACGCCAATGACCACGACAACGAGTTGCACTTCTTGCGCCATCCCGTCTGAAACTGAGGTAGAGAGCCAGGCAATCGCATTACTCAATAGCGAATGTTTTTGCATCAGCATGGAAGAGGGTGCCATCAAGCAGGCACTGAAAAAGGACTTCGCCGCAGCCGATGTGTTTGATTTGATTGAAGAGCGCTGTCCTTATGTTTTTTCGGCGCGGCCGGTATTCGTCGGCGCCAGCCAAGCCGCAGCCATGGCGCAATTGGTGCGCGCCATCGAATCGGTGGTGGCGCTACCGGCGTATCAGGACAAAGTGCTGGCAAATGCGCCCGCGATTGCGCAGCATGCGCCGCGCGGTGCCAAAGGTGTTTTCTTTGGCTATGATTTTCATTTGCACAAGGATGGCATCGGCCTGATTGAAATCAATACCAATGCCGGCGGTGCCATGCTCAATGCCGTTTTAGCGCGCGCCCAACATGTTTGTTGCGACGGGATGGATGCCATGGTTTTAAGCACTGCGACGGCGGCAGCATTTGAAAAAAGCATCGTCGATATGTTTTTAAGCGAATGGAATTTGTCCGGACGTAACAAACCATTGCGTACCATCGCCATCGTGGACGAAACGCCGCAGCAGCAATATTTGTATCCTGAATTCCTCTTGTTCCAGCAACTGTTCCAACGTCATGGTATGGCAGCGATCATCGTCGATCCAGCCCAACTCCATTGGTCAGAGGGTGTCTTGTGGCATGGCACAACTGCAATCGATCTGGTCTACAACCGCTTAACCGATTTTATGCTGGCCTCACCATCCAGCGCAGCATTGCGATCCGCTTATCTGGCGCATGCCGTGGTGCTTACCCCGCATCCACAAGCACATGCCCTGTACGCCGACAAACGCAATCTGGCCTTGTTGAGCGACCCGTTGCAATTACAGGCGCTGGGAGTGCCTGCTGAAACGCAAGCGCTCTTGCTGAAATATATTCCGCATACGGAAGTGGTGCAGGCCGAACACGCCGAGCGTCTATGGCAAGAGCGGCGGCGCTTGTTTTTCAAGCCGACTGCGGGTTATGGCGGACGTGCTGCATACCGAGGCGACAAATTGACCAAGCGCGTGTGGGATGACATCCTTGCCGGCGACTATATTGCCCAGGCTATAGTGGCTCCGGGCGAACGGATCAATGGCACGGTCGAAAACCCGGAGCGGATGAAGTTCGATATTCGCAGTTATACCTATGACGGTGCGGTGCAATGGACTGCTGCACGGGTATATCAAGGTCAGACTACGAATTTTCGCACGCCGGGCGGCGGCTTTGCCCCGGTCTACAGTATTGCCGATGGCGCTGCGGCAAGCTTGGAACGATTACCCTTATAAGTGGCGGAAACCGCCGATGAGGAATTTGGCCTGGCATGTCAGCCCGTACTGGCTCCAGTGGGCATCTCCGGTCAGGGACAGGCCACGGTCGCTGACCTGGAATTGGCTGGTTTGCCATGTGCCTTGTTTGCCGTTATCGCAGGTGAAGGTGCCGCCGGCGCTATGGCTGGCGCCGCTTAGGACATGGGTGCCGCGATAAGTGCAACTGAAAGGCGGGTTGGTTTGGATACTGCCATTGATCACTAGATTGGCATTGCCGGACATATTGATGGTCCAGATCGCGTTGGCGCCGTGGTTGCCGTTGTAAGCGGCATTGCTGCAGGCGGACCATTGCTCCAACACTGGCCCGTACCAGGTGCCGCTGATCGATGGCACTTTGTCCAGCAGCTCGCGGATGACAAAATTTTGTTTCGATTCTTGCCATTCGGCGATCACACCTTTGCCCGCTTGCGGGAAATTATCCAGTCGCATGGTGCCGCTTTTTTCGCGCCAGAATTCGGCGCCTAGCGTGACCACCGAGGCAGTGGCACGGCCGAATTCGACGCCGTCGGCCAGCGCCCGCAATACATGTGGCCCCGGGCTCAGAATGTTCCAGTTGATCAATAAGGAAAAGCCGGTATCGCTTTTGCCACACACGGCTTGCGTGTCGTCGCGCGACGTGCCGTAGGCCGCCGGTATCGGCGTGGTGCCGTCGATTTCAATTTCGATTTTGCTGGCGTCGCAATGCCAGCCAGAGACGACGCCGATGCCACTTTCATGCGCGCCTGGCTGCGGATTTTCCAGTGCGCCAGTGGCGCTAGCAATCGTTGGCAAGCAGGCAATGGCCAGTGTCATGCTGCAAGTCACACTGCGACCAAGCTTACTAACGAAGTTGCTTCGAACGGATAGCTTGGCACCGGGTTTGTCGCCATCGTGCATCAACATAGTGTTCTCCAATGATTTTTGCCAGTCCGTGAAATGCCGGTGTAGCGTCATAGCGTTGTGCGACCTGATGCAGTTGCATAGCCGAGTGCATTTAACCATGAATGCAGGGTAACGCATTATTTTTGCCTCTTGTAGGGCGCATGCGGCGCTGCATCAGCAAGCGGCCAAGGAGTGCGGCAAATCAATGGTGGCGAATATGCAGATGCCTTGGCCTTGATCGACGATAAGGCCGCATATGCCAAAGCATTCGCCACGCTGGCGGCGGTGGCACTGCTGAAAAAAGATGTGAAATTGTAGTGTTTGAATACAATAAATGGGAGTATGGTCAATAATATGCCTTACTCCGCACGTATTTATTGCGCCTAAAAAAATACACCCTATAGTATATTTGATACGTTCCAAGCAGAAATAGATGTGCCAGTCGCGTTTTTAAGCATCTTAAAACTGGGCCGTTTTTGCCACCAGGCCAGCAGTGCCATCGTCACCCTTACCACCGGTACAGCCAGACGTGCTTGACACCGCACCGTTACCCCCCGTGCCAAATTGACCCGCCAAGCCTTCGGCGATATCGAGCTTGCTGGATGACAAGGTTGCCCCTGTCGCCAAAGCGACGCCCACTGCCGGACCGCTATTGCCGCCCGCGCCACCACCACCACCACCACCACCCCCGCCATCGCCACCCGCTGCGCCAT
>JAZKIX010000061.1:24308-30966 GCA_040384645.1 Pseudomonadota bacterium
GGGTCGGAAGGTCCGCTGCTCGAAATGCGCCCATGTCTGGCAGGCGCTGCCGGTCACGGCGCCGGTCGAGCCTGCCCCGCCAATGGCGCCGTTCCCGCAACAAGCCGCGCCACCACCACCACCACCACCACCCCCGCCATCGCCACCCGCTGCGCCATAGCCGCTATCGGATCCGTCTAAGCCTGCTGCACCCGCCCCGCCCAGCGCACCTTTGGCGGCGCCCCAACCGGTGCCGCCGTCGCCGCTGCGGCCTGCGCTGATCTTGCTGTTATTGACGGTCAGGGCGCCAGCCAAATTTAGTATCCCGAACGAGGCGCCGCCCTGTTGTGCGCCACCGCCACCTGCACCGCCGCAACCACCCGCACCGCCGCCGCCGCCACTGCTGCCGTGGTAATTACGCGTCACGACCACACACCATCCGCCGGTGGCACCGCCTGCGCCGCCCGCACCGCCGCCGCCGCCATCGCCGCCATTGATACCGGTACCGGCAAGAGCGGCGGTCCAGATGCCGTTGACTAAGGTGCCTTGAAGATTGGCTGACCGCGTGCCTTTGGCGCCACATGCTGCCGGCTGGCCGGCG
The DNA here is from genome assembly GCA_040384645.1 of Pseudomonadota bacterium. Classification (GTDB taxonomy): domain Bacteria; phylum Pseudomonadota; class Gammaproteobacteria; order Burkholderiales; family Burkholderiaceae_D; genus JAZKIX01. The sequence goes on from JAZKIX010000061.1 coordinate 24,889, forward strand.
TCGCCGGGTTTGCCATTGCCTCCTCGGTAATACGCGCAGCTGCCCATGTTAGGGTCGCCGTGAGCGCCGCCCTTGGCACTGACCCCGGTCGAACCGGGCTGTCCAGCATAGCCATTGCAATCATTTTTCGCGCAAGCCATCGCGTCTTTGGAGTAGACGATAGGTATTGTTCCCGGTGGATTGGGGCCGCCTGAAGTCCATGTCTCGGTGCGGATATCCATGTTGCCGGAGCCGTCGCCGCCATTGCTGTTGGCACAGGATTTATTGATACCGCCAGTTGCCCCGCTCGCCGCCCCGCCTATCCCTGCTTCGCCCGGCGCCTGACCATTCGCGCCCCTGGCGCCTTGGCCGCCGTAAATATGCGAGTCGGTCAATTGCAATCCCGCACTATTGGCCACTTGCAAACCTAAGCTGGCTGATCCCGGCGCGGTAGCTGCACTGGCGTCGAGCTTGAAATTTTGTACGATAGTGGGCTTGCCGATATTGTTCGCCGTGATGGCTGGCGCGCCGTTGGCGGGGGCCATGATCAGGGAATATAAATGCGCTGCGCCGGCGCCGGGCTTGACGCAGCCGCCGTATAGATTCACGCCGTCATGCAGTGCCAGCGGACTGCTTTGGGGATAACGGCCAAATGCCACCAGTACCGAACAAGATTCTTTGTCTTTGCAATAGGCAATCCCTTTATCGATGCTTTTGCAGGCGCTCGCCAGGGTGGCGCCGCAGCTCGGACTGTCGCTGCCGGCGCTGTCGACATAGGCCGCATGTTTGACCGAGGTTAAATTTGCCGGGGCACAGGTCATTTCGAGCGTGGCGTCCTGGACGATACCGGTGACAGGTTTGGGTCCAAGCACGGCCAGCGATAAATCGGTGCCGGTCACATTGGCGCCGGCCAGATCGGCATATTCCAGATCGGTGCCGTTTAATTTGGCACCGGTCAATACCGCCGCATGCAGCCTGGCATTGGACAGGTCGGCATGGTTGAAAATGGTGCCGCTCAGGTTGGTATTGCTCAAGTCGGCACCGGCCAAATTGGCGCCGCTAAAATCAAGGCCGCTCAAATTGAGTCCGGCAAAGGTAGCCCCGCGCAAATTAGCGTGGGCGAAATTCTTGCCTGAAAGATCCTTCGCCTGGAATGTGCAATAGGGACAGTTGTCGGGGTTAGCGCCCGCGAAGACAGTGGAAGCACTGAGCAGGGCAGCCAGCGCCAGCAGAATTGCAAACGGCGATTGCCGCAATGAAAAAGCCATCGAATATCTCCAGGGAAAAATGGCAGGAAGCGAATGGCAGGAAGCCCAGCGTGCTTCCCGCCATCGATCAAACAATTGCATCAAGCGAACAAAACGCAGATATCAAGTTACTTCGGCATCCATTGACTGACCGACGGCACAGTGCGTCCCAGCGGCGCGGTGCTGGGCGAGGTCGGCCCGGCCGGATGACCCTCGCCGTCGGTCACCATCGCATAGTTCAGGCTGTACAAGGTGTGCCACATATCGACTGCAATCCGGTTGGCAGCCAGTTGGTCGGTGACCACCAGCGGATTGCTGACCGGCGCGGTTTGGCCAAACTGATAAATCGCCATGTGATAGTCGGCCGCTTTGTCACCGTCGCCGCTGTAGTACAGAACGTAGATGTACGTCATCACATGGTCGCCCACCACGGCGATGTCCAGATAAGTGTTGTCGCCCGTGGTGGACAGGTTCAGGAAGGCCGATGGCTTGTTGGCGCTGTCGAAGAAGCGGTTGACCGGATTGCCATTGGTGTCGAATGCCTGCACCCGCGCCAGTACCAAGTCGGATTTGGCATTGCTGCTCTTGGTGTCTTCCAGCACCAGCACCGTGCCGTCGTAGCTGCAACCGACCGCCACCGGGTTGAATAGCAGTCCCGGCCGGTCCGGTGCCTGCGCCTTGCCTGCGAATACGCGCGCCACCGGCACATCGGCGTCATTAGCGCCCTCCGGCACCAGCACACCGATCTGCAATTTACCGTATTGGCTATTGACGGCGATGGCGTAGCCGGCCGGATGCAAGGCGATGGAGTCGGGCTGGAACTGGAAGCGGCCATAACTGCGCTGCTCGCTGTCCATATTGAAGGGCGTCGCAGGCGACAGCACCACCTTGCGCAGGTGGAAGCCGCCATCCTTTGCCATATCGTCGCCAGCCTTGCGCGGATCGACGTAATACTCGCCAAGCGCCTTGTCGGCCGGGTCGGCCACCGGGTTGCCGGCGGCATCGGTTACCCATTGTTTGTCTGGGCCCATCAGGAATTTGGGCGGGTAGGGATCGTAGGTCAACAGGGTCTGGCCATCCAGACCGCAATTGCCAAATTCCACTGCCGACGTCGTACCGGGGATGCCGAGGCCTTGCAGCGCAAACAATTGCCCGCCCTGGCCGCTGGCGCAGGAAGTGATGCCCATGCCCGCCGCTTTCCATGCGAGGCCAATCATGTTGTAGCGCTGGCTCAGGGCCAGGCCCGACCAGACCGAAATCGCATTGCCGGTACTGCTGGTATCGGTCGCCGCGATGGTGGCGGTGGGTGCGGTGGTGGTGTCTTGCCAGCTGTAGGCATTTTTTTGATAAGTGAGCAGACGTGCGTGCTGATACACGGAATCTGCGCTCAGTTTTTTCGGCAATTCGACCAGGGTCATCACGATATTGGCGACATGCGCTTCGTCGTTGTTCATGACGCCACTGGTGGCCTTGGCGGCCAGCCGGTCGCCGACGTAGTAATCGGCTTCCAGCTTGACCGTCCCGCCCAGTGTGTTGTTGGGGAATACCGCGTTCAGGACGATGGCCTTCGAGCCATCCGGGATTGGATTGGTGACGACGACGGTGGGACGCGACTGGTTTTGGTAAATCATCTTCACTGTCAGGCGCGCACTTTGGCCCGGTTCGGCGGGGAATATTTTGTGGCGCGGGTCGGGATGCACGTTGACGGTACTGGTAACCGAGGTGGAGATCGAGTTTTCGATATTCCACGGCGACATGGCTACCTCGATGATGGTTTCCGCCATCTCCGCGACACCAACGCTGATATCCATTGCCAGCACCAGCCAGCCGGCAAAAGGGATTTCATCGACTGCTTCTTCGGCCATTGTTTCGGCTTCCACAAAGAGCAAGATCTTGGTGGCCGCGGGGCTGAACAGCATTTTCATGAGGGAAGTTAAGGCATGCCAATCCATTTTATTGTTGACAATGCTTTTGCGCGCCTTGTTGCCGAAGTAGAGCGCGCCCAAAGTGCCGATCAAAGCGAGGAAGGCTTTGTCTGCCGTCACCGTCTTGACCAAGTTGTATAAAGGCTTCGACGCTTGGGTCGCAGTGCCAAAGCCGAGCATGAAGGCCGGTATCCCGAGGTTGAGGAAACCAGTCATGATGCCGCCCATGATTGGCGTCACCGGCCAGTCGTCGGCGCCGGTGCCAAGGCCCGAGGCATAAATCTGGGCACGCACTGCTTTGTCGGGGAAGGTGATGCCCACTTCCAGCACGCCAGGGTCGCTAGCGATGGGAATCGCCAGCAAGGTATTGATCGGCTGGATCGAGCCGAGATAGCGCAAATCGTCGTACTGGATCGCATCGAAGAATGGATCGGTGAAGCTATCTTCGCCATCGATTTTCCATTTTGGCACGCTGAGCGCATTGTCATTCGCGTCGAAAAACCGGATATAGCCGCCCAGATAGCGGATATAGGTATTGTTCATCGTCAGCTGAACCTGGCGCTTGGATGCATCGAGCACTTTGATGGTCGAATTGAGGCCGTAGGCGCTGCCGGTGCTGCCCAGCGCGGCGTTCCAGGCATCGCCGCCGGCGCCCGCTTGAATATCTGCAGCCGCCCGCAGCTTGAGTTCTTCATCCGATACATGCTGCACCGAAGTGCCCGCTTGCAGCGTCCACTTCTTGCCCGCCAGCCGCATATCGTTCTTGGTGGCTAGCATCAGTGCGGTGGTGACTGCGCCGGAGGCTTGCATGATCTCCGGTGCCGGCTGCGACTGGTAATAAGTTGTCTTGCCATCGCAACCCTTGATCTTGCTCGCGTCAGGCGTGAATGGAATCAGCTTGGCCCAGCCTGAATCTTCACCCGGCGCGCCCATTTCGCGCATCGTCATGGCAAGCGTATTGAACTGGTCGGCAATCGCCTGATTCTGTTCCACGTGTTCCCAAATCACGGCGCTGGTGGCAGGACAGGCGTTAATCAAATCGGGGTGATGGAATACCAGCGCCTTGGCCGTGCTGACGTAATCGATGGCGAGCTGGTGCGCCGTCTCGGCCGTGGCATGGGCGCCGGCCAGCGCTTTTGGCGATGGGATATGAATCGCGACCGTGCCCAGACCGGCGTTGCCCTTGGCATTGGGCTGCGTTTTCAGAGTGTGCTTGATATGCACCCGTACCACGCGATCGGCAGGCAGATCGGCCGGGGTCTGGGTGTAATGCGTAATCTGCGCATCGGGCAAGGCTGCCAGCGCGGACGAATACGCTTTTGCGGCGGCGCGGCTCTGTTCGGTATGGGGAACCAAAGGATAGCGATGGCCGCAAGCTTGCAGCCAATAGTCTTCGCCTGGATGCGCATCGCGCAGGTCGGCGTGAAACACGGTTTTCATTCTCACTTGCGATGTTGTTGGGGTATCCATGATTCCTCGTTGCGGGTGATTGAAAAATGACCAGGGTGATTCAATTAGTGGATTCAATTAGTGTTTGCTGCCGAATAGATTTGCGCTGGTCAGGCAAGTCGGATGCGGTTGCTCCAGCCACTTCCCACTCTGGCTATTGAATAGTGCGCAAGCGCTTTTTTGCAGGGTGACTTGGTCGCCGGTCAGGTCCAGGCTGTGGCAGTCGAAGGTCGGATTGCATTCGAGATAAAGGGTCACCGGCGTATCTTGATTCGCCAGTTGCTTAGCGTCGCCGATGGTTGCCAGCGAGTTATGCGAAAGATCGAGGTAGCGCAAGGATTGCAAGGCATTCAGGTTGTGCTGGAACTTGCTCAAGACGTCGGTCAGCACGTTGTGCGACAAGTCGGCGATCACTAGATTATCGAACACCGGCAAATCAAATCCCGCCAATTGGTTGTACGACAGGTCTAGCACTTCGGGATTGATGGCGACCAGGCCGACGATGGATTGCAACTGGTTGTGCGCCACATCAAGCTCGAGCAAATTGGCCAGATGTGATACATCCAGCGATTTCAGTTGGTTGTCGCTCAGGTTGAGTTTTTGCAGTTGTTTCAATGGTAGGTTGAATTGGCCGATCTGGTTGCCGGTCAAATCTAATCTGCTGAGGCCAGTGAAATTTTCCAGGCCTGTCAGATCGCTGATCTCGCGCTCCGGGCAGCTCACTTCGCGCAAGGTGGCGGCGCGGCTCACCGTGATCGACGATGGATGTCCCGGCAGCATGGCCAGGATGCAGCTTTTCAGGTTCTGGTCTTTAAACTTGACCGTATTGCCTGGGGTGCTGCCGCAGTCTGGCTTGGTCCAGACCGTTTCCACCGCCTGCCTTGAATTGCATAGTTTGGTTTGCCAGTCAGGGATGAGCCATTGCGTTGCCGAGCAGGCCGCGACATCGCCGTTGGGGCAAGTGACGTTGGCTTTCAAGATCGGATACGTCACGGCGCCATAGGCCTTGTCGTTGTAATCGACCGTGCCGCACCAGGCGCCGCCGCCCGGTTGCGGGCAACAGGCTTGCGCCGGCGGCATCACCGCCGCCTCGAAGTTGGCAGCAGTCACGGTCGCATTGGCAAAACTGCTGCCGCCCAGTTGCGCGCAATTGAAATCGACCGCCGAACCGCCATTCGGGTTGGTTTTCATGGTGGCGTCGGTAAACACGGCGTTTTCCAAAATGGCCGCATTGAAGCTGATGCCTTCCAGCACCGCGCTGTCGAAGTTGGCGCCCGGCATGATCGCGCCATTGAAGGTGGTGCCGCTTAAGGTACTGCGCTGATCAAAGCAGGCGCCGGCCAAGGTGGTGCTGTCAAGGTGGACGAAATTGAGATGCGCGTTCTGGAAATTCGCGCCCGACAGATCGGCGCCCTGCACGCCGGCAGTGTTGATGCTGCCGGCCGCTTCCAGCGATGCATTGCGAAAGCTGGCGTGCG
>JAZKIX010000062.1:0-13541 GCA_040384645.1 Pseudomonadota bacterium
AAGCCGATCGCCAAACGGCAGAACTTGGACATGATGACCGGCTGTACCGTGAATCGCTTACGCATCGTCACCACCGAACAGGGCAAACTCTGTACCGGTGTCGAGTTCACTGGCGGCGGTCAATCTTGGTTCGCTGAATCACGCTGCGAAACTATTTTGACCGCAGGTGCGATTGGCTCGCCGCAGATCTTGCAGTTATCTGGCATTGGCCCTGCTGCTTTATTGCAGCAACATGGCATTGCGGTTGAACTCGATGCGCCGGGCGTGGGTGCCAATTTGCAAGATCATTTGCAAATGCGGATGGTATTTAAAGTCAGCGGCGCACAGACCCTGAATACATTAAGCAGTTCCCGTTTTGGTAAGTTCAAAATCGCTGCCCAGTATCTTTTTAACCGAAGTGGCCCGATGTCGATGGCGCCATCGCAGTTTGGCGCATTTACCCGTTCTGACCCGTCGCAGGCGACGCCGAATCTGGAGTTTCACGTGCAACCTTTGTCGCTGGATAAATTTGGCGACCCCTTGCATCGCTTCCCGGCATTTACCGCCAGCGTTTCTAATTTACGACCCACTTCACGTGGTCAAATCGCGATTGCTTCAGCCGATCCCGCGCAAGCGCCGCGTATTGCGCCCAACTATTTGAGTACCTCAGATGATCGCCAGATTGCCGCGGCATCATTGCAGCTAGTGCGCAAGGTCGTGGCTGCACCCGCGTTGCGCCAGTACGCACCGGACGAAATCAAGCCCGGCGTCGCCAGTCAAAGCGAGCAGGACCTGATCAAAGCGGCAGGTGATATCGGCACCACTATTTTCCATCCGGTTGGCACAGTCAAGATGGGCCGGGCGGACGATGCGTTTGCAGTACTCGATAGCGCGATGCTGGTCAAAGGCATTGCCGGCTTGCGGGTAGTCGATGCCTCGGTGATGCCGACCATCGTGTCAGGGAATACTTGTGCGCCCACGATCATGATTGCTGAAAAAGCAGCGCAGCTGATTGTATTGCACCGTATGCATCAGTCGCCTCGTTCGGGGTGTTGATTGCTTGCATCAGGCGACATTTTTTTATTGTGTAGTGCTGCCATGCTGGCTGGTCTGGTAGATGCAGTGGTCGGTGGCGGTGGCTTGATTCAAATCCCTGCGTTGTTTGCTATCTTGCCCAATACGGCTGCAGCTACCTTGTTGGGAACGAACAAGTTGGGCGGTGTCTTCGGCACTGCCGCTGCTGCAATCAATTATTCTCGGCGCGTCAGCTTGCGCTGGCGTGCGGCGTTGCCAGCTGCGCTTGCCGCATTTGCGTTGGCATTTTGTGGCGCGTATACCGTGACCAAGATCCCGCCCGATTTCATGCGCAAAATGCTGCCGTTCATTTTGTTATTGGTCGCGGTCTATACCTTTAAAAGGAAAGACTTCGGTGCCTTGCATGCGCCGCTGTACGATGGCCGCAAGGAGCAGCTGCTTGCCGCTGTGGTTGGTGCTTGCATTGGCTTTTACGATGGCTTTTTTGGCCCTGGCACTGGCAGCTTTTTGGTGTTTTTGTTTGTGCGGTTTTTTGGTTTTGATTTTTTGTCAGCGTCAGCGGTGTCCAAGGTGGTGAATGTGGCTTGCAATCTGTCTGCGCTATTGTGGTTTGGCGTCAGCGGACATCTATTGTGGCAACTTGGCTTATTGATGGCAGTATGTAACGTCGTCGGGTCTTTAGTTGGAAGCCGTTTAGCAATGCGTTACGGCAGTAGTTTTGTGCGCCAGCTTTTCCTGTGGGTGGTCAGCGCCTTGATCCTTAAGACCGGATATGACGCCTTTTTCAAGGGCTCTATCTAAGTTTCACGTGGAACAATTCGAATCACGGCCCTCACTTAAGATGTTTCACGTGAAACAAAATTCCTCTACTAATGATTAGAATTCGTTTCATAAAGCGAGATCGGCTAAAAAAGACCTTATAATCTCGCCCTTGATCACGTCTCATCGAGGCGCACCACATGTTATTCCCCACAGAATTTGATGTCATTGTTGTCGGTGGCGGCCATGCCGGAACCGAGGCTGCACTTGCATCCGCCCGCATGGGCCAAAAGACTTTACTGCTATCCCACAATATCGAGACACTAGGTCAGATGTCTTGCAACCCGTCTATCGGCGGTATTGGCAAGGGTCATTTGGTCAAGGAAGTCGATGCCATGGGTGGCGCCATGGCGATTGCTACCGATGAAGCCGGTATCCAGTTCCGTATCTTGAACTCATCCAAAGGGCCGGCAGTACGCGCTACACGGGCCCAGGCCGACCGGATTTTATACAAGCAAGCGATCCGTTCCCGGCTAGAAAACCAACCCAATCTCTGGCTCTTCCAGCAAGCAGTAGATGACTTGATGGTCGAAGGCGAGCGGGTAGTTGGGGCCGTGACCCAGGTCGGGATCCAGTTCCGCAGCCGCGCCGTGGTGCTGACAGCGGGCACTTTCCTCGATGGCAAAATCCATGTCGGCTTAAATAATTATTCGGCTGGCCGTGCCGGCGATCCACCGGCGATCTCTTTGTCAGCGCGCCTGAAAGAACTGAAGCTGCCGCAAGGCCGTTTAAAAACCGGTACGCCGCCACGCATCGATGGCCGTACTATCGATTTTTCTCGGATGGCGGAGCAGGGCGGTGACCTTGATCCAGTGCCGGTATTTTCTGTGATGGGGACGGCGGCGATGCATCCGCGCCAAGTGCCATGCTGGATTACCCATACCAACGAACGCACCCACGATATTATCCGCGCTGGACTGGACCGCAGCCCGATGTACACCGGCGTGATCGAAGGTGTCGGTCCGCGCTATTGTCCATCGATCGAAGACAAGATTCATCGCTTTTCAGGCAAGGATTCGCACCAGATTTTCCTGGAGCCGGAAGGTCTCACTACCAATGAGTTTTACCCTAACGGTATCTCGACCAGCTTGCCATTTGATGTCCAACTGGCCTTGGTGCAGTCGATGCAGGGCATGGAAAACGCACATATTTTGCGTCCCGGCTACGCCATCGAATACGATTATTTCGACCCGCGCGGCCTCAAAGCGTCGCTAGAAACCAAGGCAGTGCAAGGTTTGTTTTTTGCCGGTCAGATCAATGGCACCACCGGCTATGAAGAGGCAGCGGCGCAAGGCATGCTAGCTGGTTTGAACGCGGCGTTGCAGACGCAAGGGCGCGAAGCCTGGACGCCTGGCCGGGATGAAGCTTATCTCGGTGTGTTGGTGGACGACCTGGTGACGCAAGGCGTGCTGGAACCCTATCGTATGTTCACCAGCCGCGCTGAATATCGCCTCAGCTTGCGTGAAGACAATGCAGATATGCGCCTGACTGAAATCGGCCGCAATCTGGGATGTGTAGGCGATGCCCAATGGCGTGTGTTCGAAGCCAAGCGCGAAGCGGTCGCGCGTGAGCTGGAGCGCTTACGCTCGACCTGGGTCAACCCGCGCATCCTGGCGCAAGCCGAAGCCGAACGGGTTTTGGGCAAAGCTATCGAGCGCGAATATGCTTTGGCCGATCTATTGGCACGGCCGAATATCAGCTACCAAAACCTGATGACCCTGACCGGTGTCGATGGCCAAGCCTTGGCCGGCCCCGGTGTCAGCCAGCCGGAAGTACAAGAGCAATGTGAAATTCAATTGAAATACGCCGGCTATATCGAACGCCAGTTGAAAGAAGTAGGGCGCCACGAGCACTATGAAAACCTGAAACTGCCAGCCGATTTCAATTACCTGGAAGTGACCGCCTTATCCAACGAGGTGCGCGCCAAGCTGGACCGCCAGCGGCCGGAGACGTTGGGCCAAGCCTCGCGCATCTCCGGCGTGACGCCAGCGGCGATTTCCCTGTTGCTGGTGCACCTGAAGAAACGCGGCGCAATCGGCTTTAGCCGCAACGAAGTATTGCCAACGGTGCCAGCCGCATGAAGGGCTTTGATCGCGATGCCTTGACTTTGGCGCTACAGGCCGGCTTACAAGCGCTGGTGCTGGATTTACAGCCGCAGCAGCTTGAACGCTTGCTCGACTACCTGGCTTTGCTGGCGAAGTGGAACGGGGTCTACAACCTGACCGCGGTGCGCGATCCGGCGCAGATGGTGATCCAGCATTTGCTCGATTCGCTGACGGTGGTGAGCGCCTTCGATGGTGCGAAAAATATCCTCGACGTCGGCGCCGGCGGTGGTTTGCCCGGCATGGTGCTGGCGATTGCGCGGCCGGACATGCGGGTTTCGATGATCGATACCGTCCACAAAAAAACCGCCTTCCTGACCCAGGTAAAAGCTGAATTAGGTCTGGCCAATGTCACGGTCTACACTGCCCGGGTCGAGCAATTACAGGTAGCGCAAAAATTCGATGTCATCACCTCGCGCGCCTTTGCCGAGCTGTCTGATTTCGTCAACTGGTCGCAGCATTTGCTGGCGGACTCGGGACGCTTCATTGCCATGAAGGGACTCGCGCCGGATCAAGAGATCGCCAAGTTGCCGCCCGGCTGGCGGGTGGCGGAAGTGCGGCCTTTGCAGGTGCCGGGCATGCAAGCCGAGCGCCATCTGATTTTTATCGAAAATGCTTCACGTGAAACAGTGAATAATCCTTAGCCGATCAGTCTTTTCAGCATTGCACGCGCTGGTTTGTCGTTTCCTTCTCTTAAGATAAAAAGTATCCCATGGCAAAAATTTTTTGCATCGCCAATCAAAAAGGTGGCGTCGGCAAGACCACCACCACCGTCAATCTGGCAGCCGGCCTGGCGATGCTAGAGCAGCGGGTCTTGATGGTCGATCTCGATCCGCAAGGTAATGCCACCATGGGTGCGGGTATTGACAAGGGGAAGTTGCCGTCGTCAACCTATCAAGTCTTGCTCGGTACCGCCGACGTCAAGAGTGCGCGTCAGACTTCCGAAGTAGGGCACTTCGACGTATTGCCAGCCAATCGTGAACTGGCGGGGGCCGAAATCGACCTGGTCGATATCGAGCGGCGCGAACGGCGGCTCAAGGATGCGCTCGATTTGGTGGCAGCAGATTACGACTTTATCTTGATTGATTGTCCGCCCGCGTTATCAATGCTGACCCTCAATGGCCTGTGCGCCGCGCATGGCGTGATCATCCCGATGCAGTGCGAATACTATGCATTGGAAGGTTTGTCGGACTTGGTCAATACCATCAAGAAAGTGCATGCCAACCTTAATCCCGATTTAAAAATCATCGGCTTGTTGCGCGTCATGTTCGACCCGCGCATGACGCTATCGCAGCAAGTCTCAGCCCAGCTGGAAGAACATTTCGGCGACAAGGTATTCAAGACCATCATCCCGCGCAATGTGCGGCTGGCCGAAGCGCCATCGTATGGCATGCCGGGCGTGTGTTTCGATGCCGCCTCCAAAGGCGCGCAGGCCTACATCACTTTTGGCGCAGAGATGGTCGAGCGCATCAAGGGTCTGTAAGACCATCCATTATCAGTTTTGAAAGAAGCACATGGCAACAAAGAAATCTAAAGGTCTCGGGCGCGGTCTGGAAGCACTGCTGGGCGGTTCGACCGATTTTGCCGAAACTGTTCCCAGCATGCCGGGCGCACCGTCGAGCTTGCAACTGACGCAGCTACAAGCCGGTAAATACCAGCCGCGTACCCGCATGGATGAAGGCGCACTTAACGAATTGGCAGCCTCGATCAAGGCGCAAGGATTGATGCAACCGATCCTGGTGCGGCCGGTCGGCCAGCATCATGGCGCCGCCGGCCTGGAAACCCGTTACGAAATCATCGCCGGCGAACGCCGCTTCCGCGCTGCCCAGATCGCCGGTCTGGATCAAATCCCGGTACTGGTCAAGGATGTCGACGATCAGGCTGCGGCCGCGATGGCCTTGATTGAAAACATCCAGCGCGAAGACCTCAACCCGCTGGAAGAAGCGCAGGGCATCCACCGCTTGATTACCGATTTCAGCTTTACCCACGAACAAGCTGCCGGCGCGGTAGGGCGCTCGCGCAGCGCGGTATCGAATTTGCTGCGCCTGCTCAACCTGGCCAAGCCAGTGCAAACCATGCTGATGGCCGGCGATATCGACATGGGCCACGCCAGGGCCTTGCTGGTGGTCGATGGCGCGACCCAGATCACACTGGCCAATCAAGTGGTGGCGAAACGGATGTCGGTGCGTGAGGCAGAAAAACTGGTAAGCCGTACCACCAGCGAACAAGCCGCCGGCGGCAAATCCCGCGAAAAAGACAAGTCGCGCGACATTGCCCAACTGGAAGAAGAATTGTCGGATTTGTTGGCAACCCAAGTGGTCTTGAAAATGGCCAGCAAGGGCCGCGGCCAATTGGTGATCGATTTCGCCGACCTCGATGCGCTCGACGGCTTGATTGCGCGTTTGCGACCGGCTCATAGCGCGGCCTAGTGAAGCTTTTGAATGGACTTCAGACTGCACGGCTGTTAATTGTTTCAACAAAACATCTACGTACACCCTACCAAAACAATTAACAGCCCTGTCTCAGACTGAGGGGTTTAAGGGGAGTATAAGTCGATTTACCACCGTACCCGCAGGTAATACGCGGCCAAAATAATATACTGTACATAGTATATTTCAGAAAAAACGGCGGTTTTTTTCAAGCAATTCATAGATCGAGGAGTCCTCATGCGCCATTTGCGCCCGATAGCCATTTGCGTGTTGCTAGCCGGTACGGCACTGGCTCAGGCCGCCGATAAGGAAGCGCAAGATGCAGCCCAGTTCGCAGCGCGTATCTTGCACACCCAATGCATCAGCAAGCATGCCGATCCGGGGCAGGTCGGTGCGCACAATGAATTTGGCTTGACCCGCTTGCCGGTCGACAAAAGCTTGCATTACCTGCAGTGGAAAGCCGGCTCGGCCTGGGCCAGCAAGCAGCCGTCTGGCGATTTTGTACTGGCCATTTCCGAACGCCGGTGCAGCGTGATGACCCGCAAGGTCGAGATGACGGCAGCAAAAAAGCATTTCCTCAATGTCTTGCACAGCGTGGCCGGCAAGGCTGGCAGCGTCACCTTGTTGCGTCATGAACAGAAGCGCGTCAAGTACGGCATGGTCTATCGGGAGAGCTATAAAGTCACCACCGGCTTGCCCGACGTGATCTACGGCGGCGAACTGACCTTGAGTGACAGCCCGACCGCACCGCTGCAATCGACCATCTCGATTGAAGAATGTGACCGCGAACTGCTGCTGCGCGCGCATTGCGGTCAATGAGTATTGGCAAAGCCTGGAAACAGGCATTTTCGCTTAAAAAATACTCGGGTATGTATTTATAAAGGTTCTTTAAATACCTGCGGGTCGGAGGGCATTTCGTCCTATACCCTCTCGTTTTGTCCAATTCAGAACGATTCCTTGGCACCGGACTTGATAGCGCGGGTGCTGCCACTGACTTTCCTCGGCACGCAATAGCCAAAAAATTCCTCATTCGTGCCACGCATTATTGTTGCCGGGTTTACCATGCTTGTTCAGACCCACAGCGCTGGAGCCGCCATGAATAATCGTGAATTACAACAACGTAAAGACGCCGCCACACCGCGTGGCGTCGGCGTGATGTGCCAGTTTTACGCCGCCCGTGCCGAAAACGGCGAAATCTGGGATGTCGAAGGCCGGCGATACATTGATTTTGCCGCCGGCATTGCGGTACTCAACACCGGCCACCGCCATCCGCGATTGGTGGCGGCGATGCAAGAGCAGCTCGGCAAGTTCACCCACACCTGTTATCAAATCGTGCCTTACGCCAGTTATGTTGAACTGGCCGAGCGCATCAATGCCATCACGCCGGGCACGCACACCAAAAAGACCGCGTTCTTTTCCAGCGGTGCCGAGGCAGTCGAAAACGCCATCAAGATTGCGCGCGCCGCCACTGGCCGCACTGCTGTAATCGCTTTTTCCGGTGCATTTCATGGCCGCACCATGATGGGCATGGCGCTGACCGGCAAGGTGGCGCCGTACAAGATCGGCTTCGGCCCGTTTCCGAGCGAGGTGTATCACGCGCCGTTTCCGGTGGCACTACACGGCGTCAGCACGGACGATGCGTTGGCCGCTGTGCAGATGTTGTTCAAGGCCGCTGTCGATCCGCAACGGGTGGCAGCAATCATCATCGAGCCGGTGCAGGGGGAGGGTGGCTTTTATCCGGCGCCGGTCGACTTCATGCAAGCCTTGCGCCGCCTGTGCGACCAGCACGGCATTTTGCTGATCGCCGACGAGATCCAGACCGGTTTTGGCCGTACCGGCAAATTGTTCGCGATGGAGCATTACGGTGTCTTGCCCGACTTGATGACGATTGCAAAGAGCTTAGCCGGCGGCATGCCCTTGTCGGCCGTCTGCGGTCGCGCCGAGGTGATGGATGCGCCGGCGCCGGGCGGTCTCGGCGGCACCTATGCCGGCAATCCGCTGGCGATTGCCTCGGCCCATGCCGTGCTGGACGTGATCGCAGATGAACATCTGGTAGAACGTGCCAATGTGCTGGGCGAGCGTTTGCAAGCGCATTTGCGCGGCTTGCAAAAAACTGTGCCGCAACTGGCCGAAGTGCGCGGCTTGGGCGCGATGGTCGCGGCTGAATTCATGCAGCCAGGTACGCAGATTCCCGATCCCGACTTCACCAAGCGAGTGCAAACCAGAGCGCTGGAACGTGGTCTATTATTGTTGACCTGCGGCGTCTACGGCAACGTGATCCGCTTCCTGTTCCCGCTCACGATTGGCGATGCTTTGATGGATGAAGCGCTGAAAATTCTCGATATTGCCATGCTAGATGCCTGAAACCATTCCCAAGGAGTAAGACCATGCTTCAGCTTAAAGACCCGTCATTGCTGCGTCAGCAATCCTATCTGAACGGGATCTGGTGCGATGCCGATGATGGCAAGACCGTCCCGGTCCACAATCCGGCCACCGGCCAGCAGATCGGCACCATCGCCTATATGGGCGCCGCAGAAACCCGCCGCGCCATAGAAGCGGCCAACGCCGCTTGGCCAGCCTGGCGCAAAAAGACCGCCAAAGAGCGCAGCCTCATTTTGCGCAAATGGAACGACCTGATGCTGGAAAATGTCGACGACCTGGCGCTGATCATGACGGCGGAACAAGGCAAGCCGCTAGCCGAATCACGCGGTGAAATCGCCTACGCCGCCTCATTCATCGAATGGTTTGGCGAAGAAGCCAAACGGGTCGGCGGCGATACCCTGACCTCGCCCTGGCCGGACCGGCGTGTGGTCGTCACGCGCGAACCGATCGGGGTGTGCGCGGCGATCACGCCGTGGAATTTTCCGGCTGCCATGATCACCCGCAAAGTCGGCCCAGCCTTGGCAGCCGGTTGCCCGATGGTGGTCAAGCCGGCTGAACTGACGCCGTATTCGGCGCTGGCGCTAGCCGTCTTGGCCGAACGTGCCGGCGTGCCGCCCGGCGTGTTCAGCGTCTTGACCGGCTCTTCGCGCGCGATCGGCGGCGAAATGACCGGCAACCCACTGGTGCGCAAATTGAGCTTTACCGGTTCGACCGAAGTCGGCCGCATCCTGATGCAACAATGCGCCCCGACCATCAAAAAACTCTCGCTGGAACTGGGCGGCAACGCGCCCTTCATCGTGTTCGACGATGCCGACCTGGATGCCGCAGTCGAAGGCGCGCTGGCATCCAAATACCGCAACGCCGGCCAAACCTGCGTCTGCGCCAACCGCCTGTATGTGCAGGACGGCGTGTACGACGCTTTTGCCGCCAAGCTGGTCGCGGCGGTGCAAAAACTCAAGGTCGGCGATGGCCAGGAAGCCGGCGTGACGCAAGGCCCGCTGATCGAAGAAAAAGCTGTCGTCAAGGTCGAACAACACATCGCCGACGCACTTGCCAAAGGCGCCCGCTTGCTGGAAGGCGGCCAGCGCCATGCGCTCGGCCATAGCTTTTTCCAGCCAACGGTGCTGGCCGATGTGACGTCCGACATGCTGGTGGCGCGCGAAGAAACCTTTGGCCCGCTGGCGCCCCTGTTCCGTTTCAAAACCGATGAAGAAGTGCTGGCCCTGGCCAACGATACCGAGTTTGGCCTGGCCAGCTATTTTTATTCGCGCGATATCGGCCGCGTCTGGCGCATCGCGGAAGGCTTGGAAAGCGGCATGGTCGGTGTCAACACTGGTTTGATTTCGAGCGAAGTGACACCGTTTGGCGGCGTCAAACAATCGGGGTTGGGACGGGAAGGATCGAAGTACGGGATCGACGAATATCTGGTGATCAAGTACGTCTGCATGGGCGGGATTTGATTTTTTTGGTATTTGATACCGATTTAATACTGGCGGCAGTATTAAATCGGGGGCAATGAAAACGTGCGGGGGAATAGGTATTTCGGCCTATACTCCCGCATTTATAATTATTACTTCTTCACGCCTTCATTCTTCATCGCTTCCAGATTGCCAAAGCCGACCGCATTGGCTGCTGTTTTCAAAGCTGCCATATCAACATTGTGCCCTTTTGCTTCAACCAGGAAACGGCCGCCGACCAACACGCCGTATTCGCCTGAGGAACCGTCTTTCTGGAATTTTTCATGGGTTGGACGACCATCGACCTTACCCATTTTTTCGTAGCCGCCATCGGTTTCCTTGTCTTGCTCGATCAAACCCCAGGCAAACATCGCGCCGAACATCTTACTGCCGCCGATATCGGTCACGGTCAGATTGATATTGCGATTGCTGTCGTCGCTATAGCGCGCATCCGCTTTGGAAATCTTGAAGCCGCCTATAGCCGATTTCTCACCTTCGAAACTGGTGCGCTTCAAGCCGGCTACGGTTTCCGGCAGCAAGGCTTTCAATTTCGCCATGTCGACCACTTCGGTATCGCCACCGAGAGCAGCGCCGAGCGCTTCGGTCGCGGCGGCAGCTTGGGCTTGCGCATCACCGGATTTTTGGGCGTCTTCCATTTTCTTGCCTGCAGCGCCCATTTTCTCGCCCAATTTTGCTAACTCGCTCAGGTTCACAGCAGCGTCACCCGAATACGAAGAACTGTTCACGCTGGCTGCAGTCAAGGCGCCTAAACCCACTACCGAACCGACCACTACCGCTGTCACCAGCGACAGCGCGATGGAGCACAACACCGCCACCACGGTATAGCCGATAGCCTTGTCCTGCGGTGCTTTCATTAATCTCGGCAAGCCCAGGTACAACACGTAAATACTGTACAGCCCGGCTAAAACCCCCAGCATGCCGAGCAAGGGAACGATCTGCAACACGCCAGCAATCCAGGCCGGTGTGAAGGCGTAAGCGGTCACCTTCAATGCTTGAATCGCATTTTTTTCACCACCAAAACTAGGTGCTAATGCATTGACGATCAGCGATAGCAGATAGATCGTTAGTAGACCGAGTCCAAAAGTCAGGATCATCGAAATCAGACCAGCCACTAGCGGCGTGCGTACGGTACCGACAAATGGCATGCTCATCCCAATTGCGCTCATCCCGATGAAACCGGCCACTGCCGGAATAGCGGACAGCGGAATAATGTAAGTTTTGAACAAGTCGGCCGTGCTGGTGGTTTCGGGTGCAATTACTTCCCATTCGGTTTTTGGATGTAGCGTGATATTGGTCGCGCGTTGGATCAGATTCATAAAATTTCTTTCTGGAGGAGTGGCTGAATAACGTGGCTAAAACTGGGGTGAAATGGATAAAAAGGGCCTTCAAAAAAAACCGGATCTGTGCGGTACGACAAGTCGAAGATTTTTTCGATAACAGCAATTGGAGCGCATGTGGAGCGCATGTAATTTGTTCTTATCAGTCCAAACGTGCCCCGCTTTAACTGCACCGGTCTGATCGAGCTCTAAGTTGCATAAGCAACGCGAAGGTTCAAATATTTACGAAGCTCAAGGAACGCAAATATGTCGCGTGCCTCGTGTATCGATCTTGTACAAAAATAATGGTACTAGGCTCCCGTGCTACAAGCAAACCGTATTCCACTTAAATCGTTGCCGCTGCAATGGACCCATTTTATGGACGCAATATTGATTTGCATTTTATTTTCTGTGAAATGCATTTCGCGTCAACCCCAAGCTGAAACTGACCGTTGTGGACGTGACGCAATGCAAAGCGTTAAGAAAGCAGGGCTGCAAAGTCGAAAGCGCATAGAAATGATTGACAAGCGGCAGCATCTATTTTCTAATGACGAACGGAATTCATGAAATCGATTTCATGCTTGACCGTATAAATCTATAAATATACCTAAGGAGCAACAATGAAATACGCATCACTTAGCCTGATCGCAGCAGCGCTTGCCGTGTCGTTTTCCGCCCACGCCGCTACTACCCTGACGGTTGCAGCTTATCCAGAGTTGGATAAAGTCATCAAAGAAGCAATTCCCGCATTCAAGAAAACCCATCCGGACGTCGAAGTCAAAGTAGTCAGCCTGAACCATGGCGATCACCACACTGCCATGACTACCGCATTGGCAACCGGCTCCAACCTGCCAGACGTGATGGCAGTGGACGTTGGTTTCATCGGCCGTTTCTCTGAGTCAAGCGGTTTGGAAGATTTGTCCAAAGCACCTTACAACGGCTTGCAATTTCGCGACAAATTTGCCAAGTACACCTTTCCCCAAGCAATCAGCGCAACTAATGGCCTGGCAGCGATCCCTACCGATCTCGGTCCTGGCACATTGTTCTATCGTAAAGATTTGTTCGACAAGGCTGGCATTTCCGAAGCTGACCTGACCAAATCATGGGAAGGTTATGTTGAGGCAGGCAAGAAGCTGAAAACAGCCACTGGCGCGTTCCTGTTGGCACATGCCAGCGATCTGGAAATCATCTACATCCGTGCTGGCTTGAAAGATGGCGAAGGGATTTACTTCGACAAGGCAGGCAAGAGTCTGGTAGATACACCACGTTTCCACAAAGCGTTTGAACTGGCTAAAGCAGCTCGCGCCGCTGGCATCGATGCCAAAGTTGGTGCTTGGTCCAATGAATGGTCGGAAGGCTTCAAGAGCGATAAGATCGCTTCGCAAATGATGGGCGCATGGTTGGCTGGTCACTTCAAAAACTGGTTGGCTCCAGCAACTAAGGGTAAATGGCGTTCGGCTAACTTGCCAGGCGGATCGTTCAGCTCATACGGCGGTTCGTTCTACTCGATTCCAAAGAAAGCGGCTAACAAGGATCTGGCTTGGGATTTCGTTAAGTTGCTGACGATGGACAAAGATACGCAAATCAATGCACTGCGTAGCATCGATGCTTTCCCAGCTTTGATCGCTGCACAAAAAGACACTTTCATTGATGAGCCTATCGAATTTTTGGGCGGCCAAAAAGCACGTCAACTCTGGCGCGACATTGCTAACAAAACACCAGCGATCACTGTCGACAAGTTCGACAGCGTTGCCGGCGAAGTAGTTAATGCCGAATTGGAAAACGTGTTGGAAAACGGCAAAGACATCAAGACAGCATTGGCCGATGCTAAAGCCATGATCGAAAAACGCGTTCGTCGTTAATCGAGACTTGCTGTGCGGTGAATGCCGCATAGTTTGTTTGGACTAGTTTTTAGCAAGTAAAAAAGGGCGGCAGATCATCATCTGCCGCCCTTTTTGCGTTTCAGTCCCAATCAAAATCGAGCCGTAGCGCGATATTAAC
>JAZKIX010000062.1:13551-23333 GCA_040384645.1 Pseudomonadota bacterium
TCCTGCCTGTATTTACTCTGGCCCAATGAATTGGTGCGGGTAGAGGCATAAAACGCCTTATACTCCCTAAAAATACGCAATTAGATCCACGGCTGTTAATATTTCTAACCAAGCGCTAGCCCATACAAATAATTGTGGGCAAGGCGCGCGGCGTACTTTGCAAAACAATTAATAAGCCTGGCAACTAAACGGTGCTGCTTCAGAACTTAGCGTCAAACTGTCAAGCTAAAGGCTGGCCGCTTGATTCACCAATACGCTGAGCATGCTGATTGATGAGTTTTCAATGCCGTCGATGGGGATCGAGACAGCGTCGTCGTCCTGCACCGCGCCTAATATGTAAAGCAGCGGCAGGTAATGATCCGTTGTTGGTATCGAGAGCCGGGCATCTTCGCCATGCTTGTCGAAATTGACGAGGCTTTCAAAGTCCTGATTCAGCACACCGGAACGCACCACTTGATTGAAACGGCTAGCCCAATCAAAAGCGGGAGCGCCTTCGCGCGATACCAGCAAACCCAGGTTGTGAACCACATTGCCGCTGGCGATGATCACCACGCCTTGGTCGCGCAAAGCAGCCAATTTCTGACCCAGCATAAAGTGATATGCGGGCGCTTGCGTGGCATCGATGCTCAGTTGGACCACTGCAATATCGGCCAGCGGGAAAACCTTGCACAAGACCGCCCAGCTACCGTAGTCCAAGCCCCAGTCCTGATCGAGCGTGACATCGATTGGCGTCAACAAGGTTTGAACCCGGTGCGCCAGTTCGATACTGCCCGCAGCCGGATATTGGATATCAAGCAAGCGCTGTGGAAAATCGTTGAATTCGTGAATCGTGCGAGGCCGCGCCATCGCCGTCACCGCCGTGCCTCTGGTCAGCCAATGGGCAGAAATCGCCAGAATTGCCTGCGGTCGCGGCACGGAGGCGCCGAACGCGGCCCAAGCCTGGGTATAAATATTGTCGGACAGCGCATTCATCGGACTGCCATGTCCGATGAATATGTCTGGCATGCGGGGGGAAGGAGCAAGTTGCATGAGGTCCTTTAGCAATGCTGCCGGCGTTGCCGGACAGCGATCCAGCCCACCTGACGAAGTAAGCCAAATCAGGCATTGGCAGCGCTGATGATCAAGTTACCAGATTACAAAACAGCGCTGTGTTCTGCAATCGTTATGCTGCTGTGCTTCAACTTTGAGTAAAGCAGGTACCGCCTAAAGCAAACATGCCCTAATAAGAGCATGTTTAACACCATTGATTTAATACTAGTGCTGCTGAAGGGTAAATCAGCTATCGCAGGCAGTATTACTGGCAATTGACCTGGATATTCGTCACGTCGGCACCGCCCATTGTGCCTGCATAGTTAGCCACGGTACAGGTCTGGCCGGAAGGCTGGGCCAGGACTGCGACGCCGTAGATATTGCCATCGGGTACCACGGCGGCAAAAGTAAAGCCGGTGCTGTTGGCAGCCGGACTGACTGTATCGCTACCGTTGGCTAGCACCAGGCCTGCCGAAGTCAAGCCGCTGATGGTGCCGCCCAAGGCATAGGAGTTTTTGATGCATGACACATTGACACTGCTCACAGGCAAGCCGTTGACCGAGCCGGAGGCACCGGTCAGGACGCAGGTCAGGCCTTTGGGCTGGGTTTTGATAGTGACGGCATAGGTTGCCTGGATATCGAGTTCACCAGGGAAAAGATAGGCATTGGCATTAGCAGGAATCTCTACCGTCCTGTCGCCGTTTGCTAGTACCAGACCGTTGCTGCTCAGGCCGGTGACGTTACCGCCGATGGTCACCGAAGAATAACCGCCGCAGGCCGTCAATCCAAGGGTTAAGGTAATTGCGGCCAATACGCGGCCATGTGGAAAGAGCACTTTCATAAATATCTCCGAATAAATGGAATCAGGTCTCGCTGCAGCGTCAGCGCTGTCAGGCCGCGCCGCAGTATTGCATCGATGGGGCAGCAAATTAGAGGCAATTGATTTGGACGTTGGTAACGTCGATATCGCCCATAAACGCAGCGCCGTTGACGACCGTGCAGCTTTGGCCGGCAGGCTGCGCGAATACGGTGACGCCATAAGCTGCAGCGACCCCGACTTTGGTCGGAAAGGTAAAGGTGGTGTCACCAGCTTTGGGGCTGACGCTATCGCTGCCGTTGGCCAATACTAAACCGGTACCGCTCAAGCCTGTGATGCTGCCGCCGAGGCTACGGTTGGCCACACAGGTAACTAGTACGTCGGTGATATCGGCCCCGCCAGCAATGCCCGAGCCTTTGGCAATGGTGCAGGTCTGGCCGGGGGGCTGGGTTTGCACTGAAATAAAATAGGCCGCATCCACACTTACGCGCCACGGAAAAGTAAACCGTGGTTGCGTGATGGTCGGTGACACCGTGCTGCCAGCATTGATCAAGACTAGGCCATCGGTAGTCAGGCCGGTGACGCTGCCGCCCAGGGTGATATTGCTGACATTGGAACTGCCGCCACAGGCGCTCAAGCCGATGGCGATGGTCGCGCTCATCAATAGGCGCAGATAAAGAGTGGAAGGCTTCATGTATTTCTCCAAAATAAGATCGGGGCTAAGCTTGGCCAGAATGGTATCGATTGTGTGGTCCGGCGAAGGGTTAAAAGAAGGTTGAGCAAGCTTGGTAATAGGTGTTTTCAGTGAAACGGCTAGCGGGTAGTTTGACGATGGCGCGTTCGGTATGTAATGAGATAGCTTGCTGTACGTCACACGTCAAAAACGGCGTGACATTGACGTCGTATCCGGCGCTATCGCTAAGACCGCTTAAATCCAAATTCAGCCGCGCACGCCGACGCAACGTAACTTCGCATGATAACGCAGCGTTACGCCAGTGCAGTGCAATTTGTTCATGGCTCAAGCGCTATAAGGGATGTGCTGGCGCCCAGTACAGTGTTTCAGGGCAAATTTTTCTAAAAAATACTCCTGGGTGTATTAAATTTTATGCATTGATTACCTAGGGATTAAGGGGTATTTTTCCATATACCCCTACTATTCATGCAATTAATATGAGAAAACATGCGCCGACAAGCGGTCGCGCCAGGCGCAAGCCCAAAAAAAAGCGCACCGCAATGAATGCTGGTGCGCCGTTTGACGGTCACTCCAAAGCGCTATCAGCAATAGCGGGTCGTCTCGTCAGTGCCGTGCCACATTAGGTTACTGTGAATGTCTACCCCAATGGCCATGATGACGCGGCCCGATATTGTCGTTGAATATTTTTTGCTGTTCCGGCGTCAGTGTGGCGTAGAAAGTTTTCATCGCAGCCAGGCGCGTGCTTAAACGTTCTTCTCCTTGCTGCATAAAGCCGATCATTTTTTCCAGGCGTTCCGGCGCAGATAATTTTTCCATATCAGCCCGTATTTGGGCGCGATCCGGTTTGGTCGGGGCATCATTGACGCTCATGGCTGCAGCGAAGCTGGCCCAACCGGATTCTTGTGTTGCGTTCAGCTTGAGCAGATCGTGTACTTTAGCCAGATGTTTGGCCATATGCGCCTGCCGGTGGGCGCCGAACATGCCGTGGCCGCGCTGTGTGTGTGCGGCGGCACCGTCGTCAGCCGAGATGGCTTGCGCCGAAATGCCAGCCAAGCCTAAGCCCAGCACGCTGCAACCGATTAAAAGACTCTTGCGAATGGTGTTCATGGCGTTTCCTTTTTCATGTTTAGAAGGGTATGTGTCATTGCACATGATCACGAGTGTGTTGCCTGCATGTTTCTCATAAGTGTCCAGCGCCGCGCATTTTGTATCGCGATGTAACGATTGCCGCAGGCTATACATGAAGATACAAATAGATGATTCCTGCTGCGCGCACTTGAGATAATCTGCGGCATGGACTCAATTTCTACCATTTTGATTGTCGATGACGACCGCGAGATTCGTTCCCTGCTGGCCGAATATCTGGAAGCCAACGGTTATCGTGCCCTGACCGCGATGGACGGCAGTGCGATGTGGAAAATACTCGATGACACGCGGCCCGACTTGCTGGTGCTCGATCTCAACCTGCCCGGCGATGACGGCTTGGCCTTATGCCGCAAATTGCGTGCGACCTCCAATCTTCCAGTGATCATGCTAACTGCACGCAATGCGCCGCTGGACCGCATCTTGGGACTGGAAATGGGAGCCGACGATTATTTACCAAAGCCATTCGAACCACGCGAATTGCTGGCGCGGATACGTAGTGTCATGCGGCGCAGTCATGCCATGCCTTCTAATCTATCGATCGAAAGCGCGCAGCAAATGCGTTTTGCCGATTGGACGCTGGATTTGACGGCGCGCCATTTGATCGATCCAGCCGGTTTGGTAATCATGTTGTCGGGTGCCGAGTTCCGCTTGCTGAAAGTGTTTCTAGAGCATCCAAATCGTATCCTCAATCGCGATCAGATATTAAATTTGACGCAGGGACGTGACGCCGACCCGTTCGATCGCTCGATCGATATCCAGATCAGCCGCCTGCGCCAGAAATTGGGTGAAGATGCGCGCTCGCCGCAAATCATAAAAACCGTGCGTAACGGCGGTTATGTGCTAGCAGTGACGGTGTCAATCGCCCCATGAGGTCGTTTTGCGGATCGATGGCGGGGCGCGTGTTTTTGATCCTGATATTGGGCATCGTGTTATCTGCGGCTCTCACCTTGTGGCTGGCGTCGGGTGAGCGGCAGCGGGCGATCGCGCAGATTCGGGATTTCCATGCGGTGGATCGGGCAGAGCAATTGATTCTTGCGCTGGATGCAATTCCAGCACAGGGACGCCAAGCTTACCTGGCGATAGCCGATCCGCGCGGCTTGCGAGTCGAAGCGGTGCAAGCCGACGAAGCACGCGAAAAACGCGACACGGCATTTACCCGTGCCTTGCGTGAAAATTTAGGCGCGGCCTATAAAGTTGCCGGATTGGGGCGCAAGCCGGCGGGATGCGGTAAACCGCCCGTCAAACCCTGGTTTGGCGGGGCGCCCTGGCGTCCCGGTTGCGAAAGCATGAATGTGACTTTGCGCGATGGCGAAACTGTGCGCCTGTCGATCATGCCGCCACGCGATCAGGCCTTACCTTCCCATTTCGACTTTTTGAGTTATCTAGGCCTATTTTTAGCCAGCATTGCCTTGCTGGCATATCTGGTGGCGCGCATGACGACGCGACCCTTGAAGCAGTTGGCGCAAGCAGCCAATGATCTGGGGCGAGATATCAATCATCCGCCGTTGGTACAAAAAGGCAGTAGCGAGATTCGGCAGGCCAGTGCCGCGTTCAACGCCATGCAAGCCCGCATTGCCGAGCATATTGCGCAACGCACCCAGATGCTGGCCGCGATTACCCATGACCTGCAAACACCGCTCACGCGCCTGCGCTTGCGGCTGGAAAAAGTGCCAGATCTGGAGTTACGCGACAAATTGGTCGGCGATCTGTCATCGATGCAAGAAATGGTGCGCGAAGGGCTTGATCTGGCGCGCAGCATGGACTCAAGCGAGCCGATGCAACCGCTCGATCTGGATTCCCTGCTCGACAGCGTTTGTGCCGACGCCGCCGATGCCGGCCAGGAAGTGACTTTGCAAGGGCAGACCAGCATGTCGTTGATGGCGCGGCCCATGGCCTTGCAACGTTGTCTGATCAACTTGATCGACAACGCCGTCAAATACGGTCGTTACGCTCATGTGCAGGTCGAGCGTATGGGCACCAATGCGGCGCGGATTCATGTGCGCGATGGTGGTTTGGGAATTGCGCCGGATCTGTTGCTAAAAGTGTTCGAACCTTTTTACAGGCTTGAATCGTCGCGATCTCGTGATTCGGGCGGCACTGGACTTGGCTTGACCATCGCACGCAATATCGCCGAGCAACATGGTGGCAGTCTGTCCTTGGCAAATCACCGGGAAGGCGGGTTGGAAGTCAGTCTAATCCTGCCGGCCAAAGCGGGTTCAGGACGTTGATTCGGTGGATGGCAATGTGCCTGATTTTTGTTGGCTTAGGCAAGCAGGGCAGTAACATCGTGCATTTTTATCCAGCGGGAGCGGCATGCGTATTTCGGTCGGATTATCGACGGTCGCTTGCATGGTGGCATTAAAACACCAGCAAGCGCCATTACGCATGCCGTCTACCACGCCACAGCAAAAAGAAGCAGCGCAAGCCGGGCATGTACTCATTCGGCTGAACTTGGATTGTCGTCGTCATCTTGCGGTGACGGTGGCATATGGCGTATGGCTTTGCGCAATAGCGCCATTTGACCGTTAAAATTGGTACAGGCCTCGCAAATCATGAGATGCATCTGCACCCGGGTGCGCTCAACCAGCGATAACGGGCGATCCATGCCTTCTGAGACGAGGCGGTGAGCCTCTCTGCAACTGGGGGTAAGCCTGACGGGCTCTTTATTCATGGCAATATCTTACAGTCGAAGGTGATCGGTAAATACAAACGCTATTTCACTTGCTGGCAGAGTGTTGATTGCCGAACCAGTTCAAATCCAGGCATTCGCGTAATCGTAGTCGTGCGCGATACAGCATCACCCAAGCATTGGCCGTGGTGATGTCCAATTCCTTACAGATATCTTCCGTTTCCAACTCCAACCATTCACGCATCATGAAAATTCGTGCTGTTTTGGCAGGTAATTTTTCGAGACACATTTCCATTACGTGGAAAAAATCCTTTTGTTCCAACGTTGCGTCCGGGTCGCCCCACCGCCGCGGCAGGTCGCGGGTGTGGCCGTTCGCCAGAAACAAGGCGTCCACGACATCGCCCTCCGACTGCTCGTCTTGTGTTTCGATCTGGCATTCACGTTTCGCAAGACGGAGATTGTCGATGATCTTGAACTTCAAAATGCCGGTGACGTAGGTACGGAGCGAGGATTGACCGGCAAAGCGATCCGGCTTTTCAATGACAGCGATCAGCGCATCTTGGACAGCATCCTCGGCTAAGGCATCGTTGCGCAATTGCAATTTGGCAAAGCGGACCAATATCGGGCGCATTGCTTCGAGTTGTTGATAGAGGGAAGTAGTCTGGTTCATTTGGGGCAAAGCCTAGCGTAAGCACTGTTTGTTGACAAGTTATAATCCCGAGCGAATTTTCATCGTTTCCCTGTAAAATTGTAAAAATCTATCTTCAGGACTTGCCATGCCCCATTTGTCTGATGCCATCCCCGATTTAAATGGCGATTTGACCAAAGTCGCGCCCCAAATCAAGGCGCAAATTTTGGCCGAAGCGTTGCCATACATCCGAAAATTCCATGGTAAGACCATCGTTATCAAGTACGGCGGTAATGCAATGACGGAAGAGCGCCTGAAGCACGGCTTTGCCCGTGATGTCATCTTATTGAAACTGGTTGGCATGAATCCGGTCGTCGTGCATGGCGGTGGACCGCAAATCGACAATGCACTCAAAAAAATCGGCAAACAAGGCACCTTCATTCAAGGCATGCGCATTACCGATGAAGAAACCATGGAAGTGGTGGAGTGGGTATTGGGTGGTGAAGTGCAGCAGGATATCGTGATGTTGATCAACCATTACGGCGGCCAGGCAGTCGGCCTTACCGGCAAGGATGGCGGCCTAATCCGTGCCCGCAAGATGCAAATGCCGGATAAGGAAAATCCAGGCCAATTTCTCGATATCGGTTTTGTCGGCGAGATCGATGCCATCAACCCGGCTGTGGTCAAGGCGCTGCAAGACGATGCCTTCATCCCGATTATTTCGCCAATAGGATTTGGCGAAGACGGCCAAGCTTACAATATCAACGCTGATCTGGTCGCTGGCAAAATCGCAGAAATACTGAAAGCGGAAAAGCTCATCATGATGACCAATATCCCCGGTGTGATGGATAAGAGCGGTAATTTGCTAACCGATCTGTCGGCTCGCGAGATTGATGAAATGTTTGCTGACGGAACTATTTCAGGCGGTATGCTGCCTAAGATATCGTCTGCGCTGGATGCCGCCAAATCCGGCGTCAATACGGTACACATTATTGATGGCCGGATTGAGCATTCATTATTACTTGAAGTGTTGACCGAGCAAGCATTTGGAACAATGATCAGATCGCATTAATCTCGCGTTTTTTGATTTTATGTCGCGGCCTTTCATTTTCACGCAATATTTGGATGACATAATCGTTTACAAGAAAAAAGGCGGCGCGTTGTTGTCTGGCGTTACCTATTGTCTTTAACCTAATGTGGCGCCATACTAAGCGCTCATCAAAATCGGGGGTTTTGCCGATGCATAGCGATAGCAATATCCACTATCAGGAGTAAATGGGAATATTCTCAAACGTCATCGGCAAAATTCGTCAGAAAAAGTCATCTTCTTCTGACGATTCGTCACGTCCTGATTTTGATGACGATGGCGAAGGTTTAGGTGCGGATAGCGATCCCGGTCGTGTCAATAGCACCCAGCGTCAAAACGGTATCAATACAGAGAAGAAAATCAGGGCAATTCAGGACGAAATGGAAGCCGAGATGCTCAAGGCGCCGCCTGCTCCGCGCGCCAGCGAATCGGCTCCGCCCCGGAAAAACGGCAGCCCGGGCGCTGTCCCTCCGTTAGCAGAAAACGACGCAATTCCCACCGCCTTCCAAAGCACCATGCCTTTGATGGAAATGATGTCTACCGAGGTGTTGCTCGATGCCGACGATCCATTCAAGGTCGAGGTGTCGAGCTCCGAGATGGCGTCGGTCATTGTCGATGCTGCTGTCCTGTATGCCAATAATCAAACCGCCAGCGTCGAGCAAATGATCCTGGACGCGATCCAGGAAGACAAGCTTGGCAATGCGGCCCGATCAACCTGGTGGATGCTGTTCGACCTGTACCGGGTGATGGGGAAGCAAATCCAGTTCGACAATCTGTCCATCGATTACGCCAGCAAGTTTGAAACCTCACCACCGGCCTGGACCGAGGGTCTGGATCTGGAGTCCCTGGGCCTGCCCAGCGTCAAAGCGGCAGCGACGCCATCTGTGGTGTTGAATGGTCCGCTCGATGCCAACGTCGCCAAACATATTGAACGCCTGCAAAAAATCAGTGAAAAAAGCAAGACCATCCGGCTTGACATGTCCGGCATCACGCAAGTCGATCCTGTAGGTTGTCAATTGCTGTTCAATGCCTTGCAAATGTTGCGCAAATCGGAGCGTGAACTGATATACGCCGGAGCGGCAGAATTGGCTCAAAAAATTCGCGGCATTATCGAAATCGGCCGGCGCGATGAGAATGAAGCGCCTTGGCTGTTATTGCTTGAGATTATTCAGCTATTAAATCAAGAGCAAGAATTTGAAGAAGTCAGCATCGACTATTGCGTCACCTACGAAGTTTCTCCACCCGCTTTTGTCGCACCTAAAAATAGCAAAGTAGTCGCTGCCGCCGTGGTCGAAAAAGCACCTGCCGCCCCCACGGATCATTTTATGATGCCGATGGTAGTACAGGGTTCGGTTGAGCATCTGGTGAACGCGATCATGGCTTTTGCCGAGGTGCACACGTCGCTGTTGTTGGATTGCTCGCGCTTGATCCGGGTTGATTTTACGGCTGCTGGTGAGCTATTGAATGGCTTGACGCCGCTCAGCCGTGCCGGCAAGTCGATTCAATTCCATGAAGTCAACCATTTGGTTGCAGCACTGTTCCATGTCATGGATTTCCCCTCAGTGGCCACGGTCGTTCCGCACCGCTACTAAATCACTACGAAAACGCAACAAAAACTTTGCCAATTGGCCATGCATTCAATTGCCCTGGCTGATACATTGAAATTGCGTAGCCCGTCCCCATTTCCAAAACTTGAAACGCAAACCATCCGCGCTACCTGCCGCTAGCAAGTAGCGCCTTCAATAGCAGATT
>JAZKIX010000063.1:0-7172 GCA_040384645.1 Pseudomonadota bacterium
TCGCGCAAGTGCTGCTACAAATCATCAATGAAGAGGCCATTTCTGTCGAACCGCCGACCTTGAACCTGGTGGTGCGGGAATCGGTGAGACGCATTACCTGACGATTTATCTCGCCGTTCTGCTGCCTACCACTGTTTTTCGCACAAAATATACTGGGGTATGTATTTTATAAGCCCCTTATAAAACGTGCGGGATGGCAGTGATTAGTAAATATACTCCCCCAATTTTCTCCGTTTTAGGTAAGAAAAATCGGCTTTGTGGCAGGGCTCGCAATAGCCCTTTCGCTGTCGATCCGCTGTTTAATCCTGGTCGCATATTTGCGCCATTTTCCACCCCGCCAGCGCCACAAGTTCGCCAGACCGCGCACCCATTCATCAGCGGCGTAAGCCAGCCAAACCCCTACCAGCGCTAATGGACTATGCAAACCGAGCAGCCATGCCAGCGGTACTGCGACGCCCCACATTGAAAAAACCCCAAACATGACCGGAAAACGTGAATCGCCGGCTGCGCGCAGAGCATTGATGACAATTAGGTTGAAAGTACGTCCGGTTTCTATCAATATACACAATCGCATCAGCGGCACGCCGATTTCAATATATTCAGTATCCAGGGTAAAAAAACGCAATATTGGCTCGGCAAAAATAGCCACGATGATCGACACCGTCGCCGTCACGACCCAGCCCAGAATCAGGCTGCGACGCAATTGTCGGGCTGCAGCCTGCAAGTCCCCGGCGCCGACCTGGTAGCCGATCACCACTTCCGTTGCCAAACCCAGAGCCATGCCGAACAGCATGATCAAACCCATTATCTGCCGCACAAAACTTTGTGCGATCACAGCCTTGGCGCCGAGCATGCCGATCACTTTCATGATCAGCATGAAGCTCATGTGATAAGCCAGGTTTTCTGCCGCGGCTGGCATGCCGATGGCCATGACCGGCTTGAGCCTGAGCCAATCCATTTTCCATAGGATTTCATTACGCCATTTCAATCCAATACTGCTGCGTTGCAACCACCAGGTTCCAGCGAGAAAACAACTGCGGCTAATCAAGGCCACTATCGCTAACCATGGCATTTTGTCCAATATCGGCGCGTTCCAGCCGTACAGCACGGCACATAAGCCTAAAACCTGCACCAGATAGGACGCCAGGTTCATGACAAAAGTAATTTGCGCTTGGCCATAAGCGCGCAGCAAGGCGATCAGGCAAAGATTCGGCGCTTCGATCAGAAGCAATAGAGCCAAAAGCTGCAAATACGGTTTGGCATAGGGAAGCAACTCTTGTGGAAAACTCCAGAGACGGAAGATCGGGTCAGCGCCCACACTTAACACCAATGCACACAAAGCGCCCATCCACATGGAGCCGGTCAACGCGTTATAACAAATCTCTTGCGCGCTCTTGCGCTCGCCTGCGCCCAAATATTGGGTCGCCACCACGCTGGCACCCATGGTGACAAAACGCAGCAACACATAGCCAAAAAAAACCAGGAAAAATACCGTATTTACCGCGGCTGCAGCGGCTACCGACTGTTGGCTGATCAGCCACATCGACAAAATGCCGACGCCCATTTGTAAAGCGAGTTCGCCAAAAATCGGCAAAGCGACGCTACTGAGACTGGGCACCCCGGGCGCCGGGGAAATTGAAGACTTATTCATGGGTAGCGACTACGCGAGGTGAGATGAACCTGATGTCGGCGACGGTGGTCGCCAATACAGTCAAACGATCCAGAGTGTGAGGAATGAGGCGGGGAACAGGCGCCGGAGAAAAATACAAAAGCGAAACCAAACCAATTCCTATCACGTGGACAGCGCCCGCGCGCCGTCCAATTTATTTCAATTTAAAATTTAATATTTACAAGCTGATGGGGATTGACACGTAAATTGCCTACTTGCCCAACAAGGCGTCCTTCAACTCACTACGCCATGTTTTTGAAATAGGGTCATAAACCCCAAAACTAGAGGCGAACTCCCAATATCCCCAGCTTATATCGCGCAACTCAGCTTCATCGCGCATGATACGGGTGAACGTTACGCGGGATGCCATATCGGCCTTGCTATAGGCGCCGAACTCACCCAGATACACCGGATATCGTTTGGCGCTGGCCCAGGCACTAGCCGTTTCAAGTGGATCAATTATTTGGTTTTTTTGCTCTGTGGTGCAACAAGTGATACCGGTCGGCATCGGTGGTGACGCCCATTCCGCGCCTTGATGCGTAAATTTGAACGGCTCGTAATTATGTACCGTGGCAATCAAGTTTGCATCGTTTGGCAAACGCAGGTTTCGCAATTCCTTGGCGTTATTCCATTGAATCGGCCCGATTACAATTGGTCGGGTTGGATTACTCTTACGGATCACATTAACCGCACGCGCGACCAGATCGTTCCACTTGTCGCTGGTTTGACGGCCATGCGGTTCGTTATATATTTCAAAAACCAGTTTGTCCGATTTGTCCTTGTAACGCTGGGCGATTTGTTCCCACATCGCCAGGAAACGCTCTTCCAAAATCGCATCGTCCACCCTGCGCTCACCTGCATCAAGTGTATCGCCATCGAGTTGCCGATAATGATGCATATTAAGCATCAGATAAAAACCAGTGTTAAGTCCCTGATCGACTGCCGCTTCAACCCGGTCGGCAAACCCGGCATCAATCAAGAACGGCGCCTTGGCATCGGCATGGTTACTCCAGCGCACTGGCAATCTGACCGAACTAAAGCCACCCGCTTTGGCCTTGGCAAAAAAATCACTTTCTAGCCGCAAGCCCCACGCACCTTCGGTTGGCGCATCGAACATATTGCCGAAGTTCACGCCACGCCCCAATGCCTTGGCTGTGCTGATCGCCAGCGGCGATGCGCCGGGCGGATTGTCGTTCGCCATCGGTGGGTAACTGCTGATTTGCGCAATCGTGGCGCTGTTGCCGCCGCCGCATGCTGATACCAGACCGACTGCAATACCGATCACGCCGGCACGAACAAATCTGCGAAAAATAATGGTCATGCAAGATCCTTTAGGCAGCAAAAATAGGATATGGGGATTTTTCAAAGGCCTGCCCGCCGCAACTGGGCGTCAAGTCATCGGCGGCGATGCGGACACGCATCTTTGCTGCAATGCGCGTATAACGCCAGCGCGTGTTCGGCAATCACAAAACCGCGTTCGACTGCGATTTTTTGCTGCCGCCGTTCGATTTCATCGTCGCAAAACTCTTCCACCCGGCCGCAATCGAGGCATACCAAGTGATCGTGATGCGAACCTTCATTCAATTCAAAAATGGCCTTGCCAGTCTCAAAATGATTACGGTGCAACAAACCTGCCTGTTCGAACTGGGTCAAAACACGGTATACCGTGGCCAGCCCGACATCCATGCTTTCGGTGAGCAAAATGCGATATACGTCTTCGGCGGTCAAATGCCGCACTGGGCTATTTTGGAATATCTCAAGAATTTTCAGCCGTGGTAAAGTCGCTTTTAGACCGCTGGCTTTGAGTTCGGAAGGATTGTTAATCATGTTTGATGCTTCTGTGCCTGTCATGTGCTTTATCATATAGTGTTTTAGCGCTCCTGCTCAATCGATTTGAGACCACCCATGCGAATGTTTCCCCCTATTTTAAAACGTCTTCCCGCCGTCGTCGCGACACTATCTCTCAGTCTGACGCTTGGCTTGTCCGGTTGCGCCACCAAAACCCCTAGCAGCGAAACGGCCTCCGCTGATGGCGCGCAAACCACGTCACAAACGGGTGTTAAACGCGTGTTATGGCTTTTTTCACCCTTTCGCATCGATATACAGCAAGGCAATTTCGTTTCAGAAGAAATGGTGTCGCAGCTCAAGGAAGGTATGACACGCGATCAAGTACGATTCGTGCTCGGCACGCCGCTGCTGACTGATATTTTCCACGGCGATCGTTGGGATTATCCGTTCCGCCTGCAAAAGAGCAATGGCGACGTCATCACCAGCCGGGTTGCTGTGTTTTTCAAGGACGGCAAAATGGAGCGCTTTGAAGGCGGCAACCTGCCGTCTGAAAAAGATTATTTAGCGCGCATCGCCGGTTCTTCGACCGGATCTAAATAACCGTCAAATAAGCTTTTCACTTTTTAAAAGACTGGCTTTGCTTCAAGCAAGCGCGCCAGTCCATCAAAACCCACTGCAAATACAAGCAATTCCATAGAACTATGTCAAGCACACCAATGAAGATTGCCGTTGCCGGCGCCAGCGGCCGTATGGGGCGCATGTTGATCGAAGCCATCGGCCAAGCCGACGATGCGCAGTTATCGGGCGCGTTGGGTCGAGCCGGGTCACCCAATCTGCACGCAGATGCATCGGCATTTCTCGGACACGCGTCAGGCGCCTTGATTGAATCGGATTTGGCTTTGGGATTGGCAAATTCACATTACCTGATCGACTTCACGCGGCCCGAAGGCACGCTTAAACACGTCGAATACTGCGCCGAACACGGTATCAAAATGATCATTGGCACTACCGGATTCGACGACGCTGGCAAAGCAGCAATTGCCGCGGCCGCGCAAAAAACCGCCATCGTATTCGCGCCCAATATGAGCGTCGGGGTCAATGTCACCCTGAAGTTGCTGGAACTGGCCGCCAAGAGTTTTGCCGAAGGTTACGACATCGAAATTATCGAAGCGCATCATCGTCATAAAGTCGATGCGCCCTCCGGTACTGCGCTGAAAATGGGCGAAGTCATTGCTGACGCGCTGGGCCGTAAGCTCGACGATGTGGCGGTCTATACACGCGAAGGCATCACCGGCGCGCGCGATCCCTCCTCCATCGGTTTTGCCACCATCCGTGGTGGCGATGTGATCGGCGACCATACGGTATTGTTTGCCGGCATCGGCGAACGGATCGAAATCAGTCACAAATCATCGAGCCGCGTTACTTATGCGCATGGTTCCTTGCGTGCGGCACGCTTTTTAGCCGATAAAAGCACCGGCTTATACGATATGCAAGACGTGCTGGGACTGCGTTAAATTGCCTCGCTTTGGAGCAAATAGTAGGGGTATATGTCAAAACACCCCTTCTCCCGCACGGATTTATTGCACCTTTTAAAATACACCAGGCAGTATATTTTTAGCTCAACACGCTATATTTTTGCTTCGGAAGCTTAATCCACATGAATCCTATCGTAGCCAATCAAAGCCTCGGGCTGGCGCACTACTGGGCGCAAAGCGACAATATCAGCCGCGCCGTAGCCTGCGCGCTATTACTGATGTCGATCTTGAGCTGGTTTTACATCCTGTCGAAATCATGGAGCGCGTGGCGCATGCGTTCCAGCACGGCGGCGCTGGAATCGTTCTGGAAAGCCCCTACTTTGCCTGACGCCATTACCTTGATGAAGCTAGCCGATAGCGAATACATTTTCGCCCCGCTGGCAATCCAAAGTGCAGAAGCTGCCAACCTGTCGCAAGCTGGCAATGGCGGCGCCTCCCTGAACGCCGCGATTGACCCCAGTGAGTTAATTACCCGCACCCTGCGCCAGGAAATCAACCGAGTCTCAGCCCGGCTTGAAAGCGGCCTGACCTTGCTTGCTTCAGTCGGCGCGACCGCCCCTTTTATCGGCCTGCTCGGTACGGTCTGGGGCATTTACCATGCCTTGATCGCGGTTTCGGCCGCTGGCAACGTGCAGATCGACAAGATCGCCGGCCCGGTCGGTGAAGCCCTGGTCATGACTGCGCTTGGCTTGGCGGTGGCGATCCCCTCCGTGCTTGCCTACAATGCCTTTACTCGCGTCAACCGGGTCACGCTGGCCGAACTGGATGCCTTCGCACACGATTTGCACGCTTACCTGACGACCGGCGCTCGGGTCGGAAAATGAGCGCATGTCCTCATTCACGCTATCAATTGGAGGATTAAAACATGGCGTTCGGCGGCTTTAACGACAATAAGAATCCTGGCCCCATGGCCGACATCAATGTCACGCCGATGGTCGACGTGATGCTGGTGCTGCTGGTCATTTTTATCGTCACTGCACCCCTGTTCACCCACGCGATCAAGCTTGACCTGCCCAATGCGGAATCAGCGCCGGCACCGGAAAAAGCAGCCAGCATTTCATTGGCCATCCAGGCCAGCGGTGAGCTGTTCTGGAACGACGAGGCCATCAACCAAATGGAGTTGGCTACCAAGCTAGCCAGCGCCGCCAGCCAAAAACCTGTACCTGAATTGCTATTGCATGCCGACAAAGAAACCCGTTACGACGTCATCGCCCAAGTGATGGCGGCGGCGCAAGCCAAGGGCATGAGCAAACTTAGTTTTGTGACCGATCCCAAAGCCACTTCCAGCACGGCAGCCGCCACCTCCACTCACGCCGCGAAAGAAAAAAAATAATGGCCTCCGTCACCCTCAACGGCAATCACATCAGCGATTGGGACAGCTTTCATGCCGAATCCCAACGCGCCTTCGGCTTCCCTGAATTTTATGGCCGCAATATGAGTGCGTGGATCGATTGCCTGAGTTATTTGCGCGACGACGAAAACATGAGCAAATTCCGGCTGTTTCCCAATGAAATGCTGCGGATCGAAGTCAGCCATTCGGCCACACTAAAGCAACGCATGCCAGAGATTCTTGATGAAGTGACCTTTTGCATCGAATCGATCAATGAACGATATGCCGACTATGGCGAAAAACCGGCGCTGGAACTGATTTTGAATTGAAGCTGGGAGCGCCCGCCACAGTTTGAGCCAGTATAATGCCCGGTTCATATTCACTACTGGCAGCAGCGTTCATGCAAGATACATTCAGTCAAACATACAGCCACGCGCTGGTCGAAAAATCGGCGCAAGACCACTGGAACGCGATCGACGCCTACAAAGCGGTCGAACACGATCCGCGCTTCCCCAAAGGCAAGTTCTACGCTTGCTCGATGTTGCCCTACCCTTCCGGCAAACTGCACATGGGCCATGTGCGCAACTACACCATCAACGACGTCATGTACCGCTACCGGCGCATGAATGGCTATAACGTGCTGATGCCGATGGGTTGGGATGCTTTCGGCATGCCGGCGGAAAACGCCGCGATGGCCAATCACGTGCCGCCGGCGCAATGGACCTACGCCAATATCGAACACATGAAGCAGCAGATGCAATCGATGGGACTTGCCATCGACTGGTCGCGCGAAATGGCTGCCTGCAAACCCGAATATTACAAATGGAACCAGTGGATGTTCCTGAAGATG
>JAZKIX010000064.1:0-2821 GCA_040384645.1 Pseudomonadota bacterium
GAATTTTTTCATGATAATTCCACGCCCAGGCACTGCCACAAGACAGGTGGGCAAAGGTATTGCATTTCGCCAGTCGCCAGTTCTACTGCGACCTGGATGGTGTGCGCTTTATTGAGCTTGCGGCCGGTGCCGGCATCGGTGATGAGGTATTCGATCTTCAAGCGATTTTCCCACTCGGTAATCTCGGCGCGGATAACCAATGCTTGTCCGAACGTGCTGGAGCCGATGTATTTCATGCGCATATCGACGATCGGCCAGGAGTAGCCCGAATCGCGCATTTGCGGATAGTCATAGTTGAACTTGGCCAATAAGGCGCAGCGGGCGATTTCTAGGTATTTCAGGTAATTGCCATGCCAGACGATGCCCATCGGATCAAGATCGTGGAAGGCTGGCGACAGGGTTATTTCGTGGCTAAGTTTCATGATGCGTCTTGTTCATTCATTTTTGACTGCTAGACTTGGTTTTGTAAGGTGCGCGGGGCCGCCTAGGCCGTGCGCACCGATTGGCGTCCCGCACCCCAACCATAGTCGAGGCCAACCGTGGTGCGCACGGCGCACCCTACGCATACTTTTTCTATCGACTAGCAATTTGTTGAAACGATTAATTCCCCAGATCTATTAGCAGAGCTGTTAATTGTTTCAATAAAACACGTACGCGTACAGGAAAAGTGTGAGTAGGGTGCGCCGTGCGCACCGACGTTGGCGATGATCGCGGTTGGTGCGCACGGCCTCAGCGGCCCTGCGCACCTTACAAAACCAATTCACAGCTCTGGATCTATCTGCAATACATCAGGGGGTATATGCCAAAACACCCCCTTGCCCGCACGTTTTCATTGCACCTTTTAAAATACTGGCACCAGTATTATTTAGGCATAACGCGGGTAAAAATCCCCTTTACACCGAATACAATGCCCAACTCTCATCCCGGATCGCTGCCAATAACACGTGCAAATCCTTATCCAGCGCGCGGTCTTCGATGATCGGGGCGATGCGCTGTTCCAAATCGGCCTGCATGCTTGCCAGCGCCGGCGACAAGCTCACCGTGCTGTCGATTTGGCGCCGCAGTGCCACACCTTGACGCGCCGCGATCAACATGGCGGCGATCACTTGTTCAGATAATTCCAGCACGCGCAGGCAATCGCGTGCAGCAATCGTGCCCATACTGACCTTGTCCTGGTTATGGCATTCGGTCGAACGACTAAATACCGAGGCCGGCATGGTTTGTTTCAGCGCCTCGGCAGTCCAGGCCGAGACGCTGATTTGCAGCGCTTTCAAACCGTGATTGATTGCCGCACGCGGTCCGGTTGCTCCTGACAGGTTGCTCGGCAAGCCGTGATTGAAACGGGTATCGACCAGCAAAGCCAGTTGGCGATCCAGCAGGTCGGCCACGTTGGCCACCGCATTTTTCAGGCCATCCATCGCGAAGGCGATATGGCCGCCGTAAAAATGGCCACCATGCAGCACGCGTTCATTTTCGGCATCGATGATCGGATTGTCGTTGGCGCTGTTTAATTCGTTTTCAATCATGCTGCGAAAAAACGGCAAGGTATCTTCCAGTACACCAATCACATGCGGTGCGCAGCGCAGCGAATAGCGGTCTTGCAGACGCTGTTCGTTGCGGCTCGGACGGTCGCTGGCAAGGTCGTTGCGGATGCGGGCAGCGATGCGTTGCTGGCCGGCGTGCGGCTTGACAGCAAACAACGCTTCGTCGAAGTGGTGGGCATTGCCGGCGCTGGCCAGCACATTCATTGCGGTCAGGCGGGTCGCCAGCTGGCACAGGTATTCGGCGCGCTGCCATGCCAGGCAAGCCAGCCCGGTCATGACGGCGGTGCCGTTCATGATGGCCAGCCCTTCTTTCGGACGCAAGCGCAGCGCCGTGATGTTCAATTCTGCGAACACGTCGGCAGCCGGCCTATGCACGCCGCGATACAGCACGTCGCGCTCGCCACATAGCACGGCCGCGACATAAGACAAGGGTGTCAAGTCGCCGCTGGCGCCGACCGATCCTTCGGCTGGAATCAGCGGCAAGATGTCGTGCGTGAGCAATAATTCAAGCTGTTGCAACAAGGCAACACTGACGCCGGACATACCTTGCGACAATGATGCCAAGCGCGCGGCCAGCACGGCGCGGGTTTCTTCCGGCGTTAAAAAGCGTCCGGTACCACAGCCGTGATAGGTATACAAATGATGCGGCAATTCGGCCACCAGATCGGGTGGAATGGTAACGGTGCAGGAGTCGCCATAACCGGTGGTGACGCCATAAATGACGCCATCCTCGGCCAGTAATCGATCCAGGAAATCGGCGCCGCGTGCGATCCGGGTCCGAAATTCCGGCGCCGCCGACAATTGGGCCGAGCGGCTTTGCTTTGCCAGGGCGATGACATCTTCAATAGACAAACGACACCCATCGAAACAGACTGGTTCGGACAAATGCGCAGACAAATTATTTAACATGGGTTGTACTATTTTCAGTGGCTTCAGTGGTAGCGGCTTGATGCCAGAATGGGAAGAAATTAAACCAGTCATAAGGTGAGCGGCGCAGCAATCCGGTCACCGCCGCTGCGTATTGCGCGGCATATACCGCCAGCGCCTCGACCCGATGCGCACGCGGCAATTCAACACGTTCGGCCAGCAATTGGAAATTGATCGAGTATCCCTGGCCTTCGTGGATACAACCAAGCAAAATCATTGGGCACTTCAACAAATGCGCCATGACATACGGCCCTACCGGAAAATGTGCAGAATGCCCGAGAAAATCAGTCTTTACCGTCTGGCTGGCAAACACCGGCAACTGCCGCTGCACGGCGACGCCGGCGACTTTC
>JAZKIX010000065.1:0-10452 GCA_040384645.1 Pseudomonadota bacterium
GCACTCACATTAAACCGGGCGCCGTGCCCTGCATTAGGTCTTCGAAATGCCGCCAAAGACGTCCAGCGCAAGGCGAAAACTTAGTACAAAAAGAAGGCTTGGCATCATACCGCATCAAAAACAGGAATATCAGACAGACAACATATTTAACAATTGGAGCCGCGTCAAGTCTTGATGCAACAACTTTTCCTGTCAGTAACCGACATCCCAGCCATTTCAATTCAAAACCCTATTTAAAAAAACCGGTTCTGCACCAACCTTCCACAGGCAGTGATGGCGATTTTGTCGAGGCCAATTGCATCGGCACAAGAAGAATTACCCTGCTTTGCGCACGCTTCTTCTACGTTGCTCAGATATACCATGCGGTGTATATTTACACGCTCATTGACCTCGACAAACCAAGCCATGTCCGCTGAACTGAAAGCATCGCGCCAAGATGCGAACTTGATCCTGACCTTATCCAATCCGGGCGTCCAAAACGCGCTGGAAGCCGACATGATCGCTGCCGCGCTGGAAACCCTGTCCACCGCAGAACGCGACAGCAGCATCCGTTGCGTCATCCTGACCGGCACCGACAAATATTTTTGCGCAAGTGCCAATGTCTACCGTCGTCTGGAATCGCGAGCACAAGAGCGCAGCGAACAAGTCGAATTCATCGACATGCTGCACAACCTGATTGAAGTAATACGCGCCTTCCCGAAACCGGTGATTGCTGCCGTCGAAGGCGGCGCCAGCGGCAGCGGCCTGTCGCTGATGCTGGCATGCGATCTGATCGTGGCGGGCGCGTCGAGCGTATTTTCGATGTCGGGCGTGCAATCGGGACGGATACCGGATGGCGGCACCAGCTGGTTTTTGACGCATGCCCTGCCGCGCCAGTTGGCCAACGAAATCATGTTGGAGGGCAAAGCCATCAGTGCCGCACGCCTGCATCAAGCCGGCATCATCAACCGTCTGGCCAGCGATCATCGCGTACTCGACGCCGCGCTGGCATGGGCCGACGAGCTGGCAGCACTGGACCCAGATACGCTGGAACAGGTCAAGTTCCTGCTGCATGAAGCTGGCCAAAACACCTTGCCGCAGCAATTGAAGGCAGAACGGCAAGCTTTCATCGAAGTGCTGCATCAACCGGGCAAAGCCAATAACTGGAGCAACAAGGCCCAGGAATAAGGTTAAAAAGATCAAAGAACACTTCAGAAGTGACTGGCAGCATGATTAATATTCAATTTGGGTCACATCCAAAAACCGCATTGCATTACAGTTAGCATCGCATCATAAGCATTGTGATTCCAGCAACCCTTCTATTTTCTACAGCTGACGGAGAAAAAATGATCGACCTCTATTCCTGGCCCACCCCCAACGGCCACAAAATACACATCATGCTGGAAGAATGCGGCTTGCGACTGGGCCACGAATGGCGGGTGCATGCGATTGACATCGGTGCCGGCGATCAGTTCCAGCCCGATTTCCTGGCGATTTCGCCCAATAACAAAATTCCCGCCATGGTCGATGCCGACGGCCCCGATGGCAAGCCGATTTCGCTATTTGAATCCGGTGCAATCTTGCTCTACCTTGCCAGCAAATACGGCAAATTTCTCGGCCGGACTGACCGTGAAAAATTCACCACCATGCAATGGCTGATGTTCCAGATGGGCGGCGTCGGCCCCATGCTGGGACAAGCGCACCACTTCAATATCTATGCCCCCAGCAAGATCGAATATGCCATCACGCGCTACACCAATGAAGCCAACCGCCTGTATGGCGTAATCGACAAACAACTATCGAAAAGTGCTTTCCTGGCTGGCGATGACTATGGCATCGCCGACATCGCCACCTTCCCGTGGCTGCGTTCAAGCAGCAATCAAGGTGCCGATTGGGCAGATTATCCGCATGCCAAACGCTGGTTCGATGAAATCAGTGCCCGCCCGGCAGTGCAACGCGGGGTTGCGGTATTAGCCGAGCAACGCAAGCCGTTGGACGATCAAAAATCGAAAGATATTTTGTTTGGCAAGGCGCAGTACGCCAAGCGATAGCGGGGGAAATGGCGTCCATTCAACTTATGGCGACGCCGATTTACTCCCTCTGCCCGCTTGCGGGAGAGGGCTGGGGAGAGGGTGTGGGCGGCTAGCTAAGAATGGTTTTAGATTTCCGACTTAAAAGAGAAAACACCCTTACCCAGATATCGAATAGCCGTTTCAAATACATAAAATAGGGGGGTATTGCCATAAATACCCCTTTACCCGCAGGGATTCATTAATCAAAAAATAATACACTCCCCAGTATTATTTAAGCCTCTCAAGCCAAAATCAAGCCACCACAGCACGACCAAATCAACAAAATCCCGCTATCAAGCGCCCGCGCGGATCGTACACAAATGGATTTCCGACTGTGCAAACAGCCGAATCGGCAGATCGCTCATCCCCACGCCCCTGCTCGCCAACAGTTGGCCGCCAGACGGCAAATGAAAATAGCCGCTGGCGTAACGTCTTTCGCCGGAACCGGTCGGCAATACAATCGGCCGACCGTTTGGCAAGGCAATCTGGCCGCCGTGGGTATGGCCGCAAAAAGCCAGGTCGAAAGAAAAATCCTTAACAAATTTCAAGCCCAGCGGTGAATGCATCAATAGCAAACGTCTTGGTGCCGCAGCATCAAATGTCGCAACCGCATCCGGCACTCCGGTGCCCGGCTCATCCAGGCCGCAAATCGAAATATTGTGATAGGGAGCAGGCAGGCGCAACGAGCGATTCACCAGCATTTGCACACCGGCCGCAGCCAGTTGGCGCTCGATAAAGTCGTTGTCCAGCCACAGGTCGTGATTGCCGAACACGCCGTACATTCCCAGCGGAATACGCAAATGGCCAAGCCGCGCCGCCAAGCTGCTGACATGACGCTGATGCAGCGACACATAGTCGCCGCCGAACAAGACCAGATGCGGCTCGAAAGCGACAATTGCATCATGCATCGCATCAAACAGGCGACTATCCGTCAACGGTCCGGCATGCAAGTCGGAGGCAAATACCAGGCGCAGCGCTGCAGTATTACCCGCATTCGCATCGCCAAAGAAGTGCGGCAAAACAAACTCTCTCCGGTCGATATAGAGCTGGCCTTGCAAGCCTGAAAAAAATGCCGCGCGCGCCGCCCAGCCTTCCCGATAGATGGCAGCTTCAAAGCCCTCGCCCGCTTTGCGCCACCACGAATAATATTTACCTCGTCCCATATTCCTTGTTATTTCTGAATCGATTTTTAGCGACATGCGGCGGTACAATTACCGGCACCCGGCGCGAGGGCGGACAACATGTAGGATGTACAACTCTCGTCGGCAATTGCAAATTTCGCCAAAGTATTTTTGTCAAAAAACTCGTTTGCCAAAGCACATGCAAACGGCATCTTCAACATTTAGTAAAAAGGTCACTCCCTTGCGCGCAATTCTTGTTCACGGCATGGGCCGCACCCCGATGTCGATGCTGATACTGGCGGCGCGTCTGCGGCGCCGGGGTTTTCAGCCAGCGATTTTCGGCTACTCAGCCACCATTGAATCACTGCAACATTGCAGCACGCGATTACAGCGTTTTATCGCCCGCAAGACACGCGACACGCCTTTTATCGTGATCGGCCATTCGCTCGGCACTGTGCTGCTGCGGCTGGTGTATCCGCAATTAAACCAGCCGCCGGTGGCGTGTTTTTTGATGGCACCGCCAGTCAAAGCCTGCCTGATTGCACGCACGATGGCACCGCGCCGCCTGTTTAAAATAATGACAGGTGAAATGGGCCAATTGCTATCCGATCCGCGCTTCATGGATGCCTTGCCGATACCGCAATGCCCGACCCGCATCTATGCCGGTGACGCCGGTCCGGTCGGCCGCTGGTCGCCTTATGGCAACGAGCCCAATGACGGCATCCTGACCATCGAAGAATCGACCATACCCGGCGTGCCGCTGGTTAGGTTGAATTGCCTGCACACCTTCATCATGAACCGCGAAGACATCGCCGAAGACATTGCGCGCGTGGTGGACGGCTGCAAAACAAACGTCAGCCCTAGCACTTAATCGTAACGATACCCGACGCCATGCACGGTACAAATAATTTCCGGATTCTTGGCATCCAACTCGATCAATTTACGCAGCTTCGAAATATGCTGGTCCAGCGTGCGGCTATTGGGAAAATAATCACGGCCCCAGCAAAGATTGAACAAGGTATCGCGGTCCACCACTTGGCCGCGCTGCTGAAACAGGGTTTGCAAAATCTTGACATCGCGCAGGCTCAGGTCGATCTGTGACTCGCCGCGACGGGCTCGCAATTGCGCGGGGAATAATTCCAGGTCACCGAAACAAATCGGTTCGCTGCCAATCTCCTTGGCCGGGCTGCGCGCCAGCGTGCGCCGCGTGACTGCGCGTATCCGGGCGATCACTTCACGGGTGCCGAACGGCTTCATGATGTAATCATCGGCGCCCAGCTCAAGACCGATGACGCGGTCGATTTCCTCCGATTTGGCACTGATAAAAATTACCGGCACATCGTTATCGATCTTGCG
Organism: Pseudomonadota bacterium; assembly: GCA_040384645.1. Taxonomy (GTDB): domain Bacteria; phylum Pseudomonadota; class Gammaproteobacteria; order Burkholderiales; family Burkholderiaceae_D; genus JAZKIX01. Next base: position 4,529 of record JAZKIX010000065.1, read on the forward strand.
GATTTCACGGCACACCGCATAACCGTCGCGCCTGGGCATCATGATGTCGAGCAAAACTACTTGCGGCCGATGTGAGTTGAATAACTGCAAAGCTTGCTCGCCATCGCTAGCCAACAAGGGCGTGTAACCCTCCACTTCCACCACGGCGCACAAGCCCTCGCCAATATGACGGTCGTCTTCTGCGATCAGAATTTTCATAGGACGTCCTTGGCTGATAATAGAAAAATCAATTGTCCACGAAAGGCACGAAAGGCACGAAAACTGCAACTCCATTCGATAAAGAAAAAATGCCGGTTAAGTGGATTGCGCATTTCGCATTTTTTCGTGATTTTCGTGCTCTTCGTGGACAAAAATAGCTATTAAGAATTGACTATTAAGAATTGAGCAACCCGCCAACGCCCTCATCGCGTCCGTAAAGTCACCCTAAAACACGCGCCATTGGCCACATTCAACAACGTCACGTCGCCGCCATGCAGCCGCGCCAATTGGCGTGCGATATCGAGGCCAATACCGGTGCCGGCCACGCCATCGCTCAATTTGGAGCTGACCCGATAAAACGGATCGAAAATGCGCTTGCGCTCACGCGCCGCAATACCGGGTCCGAAATCGCGCACGTCAATCGTGCTGAAATCGCCGTCCTGCGAACTTTCAATGCGGAGTGCACCGCCCGAAGCCGCGTATTTCTCGACATTGCTGATCAGGTTATTGAGGATTTGCTCCAGCGCTTCCGGGTCGAACGACACCAGGACTGAGGCATGCAAATCAAGCTGCACCGAGATCGCCTTACCATCCAGCGCAGGCTTGAACGCCGCGGCACAACGCGCAATCACCTCATCGACCACGGCCGTTTGCAAGGACAAGCGCAGCTGGGCTTTTTGAAACTGGCCAAAGCTGAGCACATTGGCGATCAGGCGCGACAGGCGCTGGCTCTCGGCCGTGATGATGCCGATGTATTTATGCGCCTTGGCACCATGCTGCTCGGGATCGTCTTCAAACACATCCTCGACTTCGGTTTCCAATAATTCTGCATACAGGCGGATATTGGTCAGCGGCGTTTTTAATTCGTGCGAGACTTGATTCACAAAATTGACCCGTTGCTGCGCCAGCCGCACTTCACGGCTATGTTCGCGATACAGATAGGTCGCCAACCCTGCCAAGGCCAGGCCGATCAACAGCACCGCAGCCAGGATATTGAAGGAACTGCCCGCTACACCAGCGCCCAAGGCCGGCGCAAAATATTCCAGCTTCCAGCTTGCCAACGGATGGCTCAGCGGCAGCATTGCCAGAGTTCGCTCACCGGCACGCGGCCGGTATTGGCCCCACTCGTACACAATCTGACCATTGCCATTGATCAGGCGCGTGCTGGCATTAGCTTGCGCCGTATCGTTATCGGTTGTGTTGCCAGTGGCCGGTAAGCGCGCAATAATTTCCGACTGCAGTGCGACCGGCGCCAGCTCCAGCCCGATGATGCGGTTTTGCGGATCGCGCCACCAAAAGATGTGATGCAACTGCGCATCCCAATGCCATGTGTACCAGCCCATTTGCGGTGCGCCGCTATCACTGCCGCTTACGTTATTCGTACTACTGACGCCACTTGCAGCGCGCTCGACCAAGGGCGACGCCGCCGCATAATCGCTCATACTTTTGCTTAAAAGCTGGCTGCGGCTTTTCGCCAGCAAGCCTACGCTCGAAGCTGAAGCGCTCAAGGCCGCGCCCTGCGTCAGTAATTGCGGGTTATCCCAGATCGCCGAAGTCCTCTGCAAAAACTGCTTGTCTGCTTCGCTCAAGGCCATGCCCGGCGCAGGAAACACCCGCTTGCCATCGGCCCCGATCACCAGCACCTGCCTGATCTGCGGCGATTCAAGACGCCACTGCTTCAAACTCTCATCGCCCAACGCATCCTGCTGGTGCTGGGTCAAACGCACCAAAAAATCGTCTTGCACCGCCTGGAACACGCCCTTGATCGTATCGTCCACGCCGCCCAATTGCGCATTGACCAGCGCCTGCACCTGTACCGCCATCATCCGCTGCTCGTTATGCGCCATGCGCTGGCCGAGCCAGGCCAGCAAGCCGAGCGGCAGCAGTACGATCAGGATCAGGATAATGGCGATTTTTTTTTGCAAGGTGGGTTCCTAGCTATAACGGTGTTGTGATGTGGTGTGATTGCTTGCGGATTATGACAATGTCGGACCTGCTTCGCCGGTTTTTTTGGCAAAAACCAAACCAGCGTCATCCGGCACTTCCCCGATTTTTAAAAGCATTGCGCACCGCCGTAGGGGTACGGCATGCCGTACCCCTACGATTGCGATATATCGAACAGGGCGTCGGCAGTGAAGGTGACACAGACACATCCATGCATATAAACAGACCATTATTAGGGTAAAAAACAGGGGGTATATGCCAAAATACCCGAGGACCCGCAGGTATATATTGATGCTTTAATAATACACCCCCATGTATATTTAATCAAAAAACGCACTCCACGAACGTCAGCAGATGATCAAAGTAATGCGGCGCGACCCGGTCAACCCTCTCCCGTCGCACCGACTAATCATTACCAATCCAAAGTTCTATCGCTCTACCGCTGCTGTTTTTCCAGCTTGAACTGGTCTTCCTTCATCTTCTTGCGAGCGGTACCGTCATTCTCACCGGTAGCGCCGCGCAAGTAACCATTGAAGTCCAGCGTGCTCGATTCCTGTGCCTTTAAAGCGGGCACTGGTGCTGCTGCACTGCCGAGGCTGACGGCTTGGTCGGCAAGATAGGCGGCGTTGGACTCGTTCAATTTTTTCGCTTCTTCAAATTTGCCGCTGTCACGCATTTTCAGCGCTTCCTTATTCACTTCATTCGCCACTTGCTGCACCGCCGAGACCATCACTTTCTTGTCGACCGCTTTGGCGACGGTGTCGGACGATTCGCTGAAACTGACGGCGACGGCGCGGCTGAGTTTATCTTTATTTTTGCTGTGCATATTGAGGTACGACACGTCGACCGCGGCCAGATCGAGGTTTTCACCGGCTTTGCCGGCGGGGACTTCGACTTCGAGCAGGACGTATTTTTCTTGCTGGCTGTAGAGCTGATTCATGCGCAGGCGTACCACGCCGTCGGTGATTTCACCTTCGCGGCCGAGGATGCGGATCGGGCGGATACCACGTTTGAGGCGGATCGTGAGTTCGACCTCTTGCGCCACCACCGAACCGACGTCGCCAAATTCATGCTTGAAAATACGCGCCAGGTCGCTGGAATTTTGCACAAAAGCATGGTTGCCGTCGCTGAAGGCGGCCAACTGGGTCATCAGGTCTTCGTTGTAGTCGGAGCCAAGGCCGATGGTGGTGACGCTGATGCCTTCGCGCGCCAGCATGCCGCCCAACTGACCCAGCTCGGCGGGTGAACTGGGGCCGGCATTGGCTTGGCCGTCGGACAATAAAATGACGCGGTTGACGCGGGTTTTGTCGAAAAATTTGCGCACCTCGAACGCGCCTTTACTGACGCCGGCAAACAGGCCGGTGCCGCCGGCCACGCGAATATTTTTAATCGCGTGGGTAATGGCCGCTTTGTCTGCGACCTTGGTGGCTGGCGTAACGACTTCGACCGTGTTGTCGAAAGCGACGATGGCGACGATGTCGTTTGGACTGAGACCGTTGACGGCCATGATGGCCGCTTCCTTGGCACGTTCGATCCGCTCGCCGGACATGGAGCCGGATTTGTCAATCACGATGGCGACGTTGGCGGCAGGCCGGTCGCCCCGCGCCGGCAAGTCAAAACCGGTCAGGCCGACTTTGAGGAAGGCGCTTTGTGCCTTGCCTGCCTTGATGACAGGGGTAGCCAGGCTGGCAGTGAAATCGATGGTTTTAGCATAGCTAGACGGTGTCCTGTCATTGGCGATCAGCATAGTTTTGCCAAAAGCGCTGCTGGCGGCGGCAAGGCCAAGTGTCAATAAGCATAGGCGCTTGAAAACATGGGGGAAAGGTTTCATGTGGCGACTCCAAAAAAGGGGGTTAATCGCCTACGGATCGGCGTAAGCGGCTGTGTTCAATGCAGCGCCAGTTTGTTGGAATCGCCATCATGGATGGTCAGGCAGTTATAAGAAATTTGTAAAAAATTTGTATGCGGAGATCTGAATCGGGCAAATTCCGTAGCAATGGAAAACGATCTGCTGTGAACTAGACCAGCAATTGAGCCGATCGCATACAAATAAAGGGAATCAAATAATGCGAATCGGCGCTGCCAGATTAATTTGCCAACGCTGCGCCGATAGCTCTATTGCCGTTCCCGCCGTACCCACAAGCCAATCGGCTTACCGTTTTCCTGGCCAAATCCTTGCCAGGCATAGAGCGACATCAACTGGGCATTTTGTTTTTCCCATAGTCCCTCTGCTCTGGCATCACGCCGATTCCAGACAACATAGCGGATCTCGTTGTCGAGCAACCACATCAGCGCGTTAGGCATCTCGCCAGCATAAAACTTCCTGAGTTGTTCATGACGGATGCCGATTATTTCCATATTGCCGCGCCAGCTCCCTAGCTGATTGGCCCAACCGACAAAAAGAGGTTTGCCTGAAAAAGCGGCAAATGATCCGCCTTCGTGATAACCAGTCCCGTAGCTGTTTTCCAGCACGATTCCGTAGGGAGCGGCATTCATGAAAAGAAACATGTCGCGGGTAACCGGATCACTGGTGTAGACATTGCTCCCGTACAAGTTTGCGCCGCCGCGTTCACGGTCATGCCACCAGTAACTGACCGTATCGAAAGCGAATACCAAGGTAGACGCCAGCGTAACGCCCGTTATAACGCGTACCCACCGCGCACGTGCGCCGAGCAAAACAGCGCCCAGTGCCGCCAGCCCGCCGCTCCAGATCCAGCCCCACCACTTCATCACGGTATTGCTGCGTTCGAATTGATCGCCGGATGGATCATCGACATAAATGACTTCGGAGATAAGTAGGAATGCCGCGAAAATGAGCGTGAAAAACAGCGTCAAACGCCGTGTTTCTTTTTGCCATAGTCCTAGAGCAAAAAACACCAGCAAGGGCCAGAATAAGCCTAAAAACTGTGCCACCGGCGTGTGGTCGCCTGCGCGCACCAAGCTAATTGGGGTCGACACTGCACGTGTCGCAAAACCCGCCAGAAAGGGATATAGCAATACAAATCCGACTGCAGCAGAGCCAATCAGGGCGATCCAGTCAGGCTTGGCATCGGCATTTTTGCGCCCCTGCCATGCGTTCCACAACGCCCAACCCGCAATCAGTAAAAATTGAAATGGAAACATCCAGGTATTGGTGGCAAAGACCACCGGAATACTAAATCCCAATACCGCCTGCAAACACCGTTTGCGGCTCCTTTCCTTGGCCGTCGCGCCTTGCAGCGCAGCCATCGCTGCCAATGCAAGCAGCAGCAAGAAATAACCCCCAAGTGGCGCATGGTATTCACCCAGGAAATATTGGTAACCAAAATTTTCCATGCCGAGCGCGCGCGGTACAACATTGAGTGCGCCCGGGCGTGGGAATAGGGCGTGACCGATCTCAGTGTTGATGTGATTGTCATATTCGCCAATGAACCGGGCGCTGCCCCACATGCGCTCACCACGCGTCACTTGGTTTGCGCCGGCATCGACTGCGATATGGGTAAAAATACTGACACCTGTGCCGCCAAAAGCAATCGCGGCAACCAATAATAAGCGCGGCAAACGTGTAGGGACAAAGCGCGACGCAAGATCCCACACCAGTGCCAACGACATGCCCGACAAAAATACCGCGCATAGGTTGTAGGTCAGGCTCGGCGTCATGTGAAGAATGCGGCCGGCGAGCGCTGCGCCGTAATATTGCAAGGTGTAATAAAAGTCGAACTTGAACGGTGGCAGCCAATAATCCAGTGGCGGCAAGGTAGTGCCCCGAAAAAAACTAGAAATAAAGACCAGATCCGGCAAGC
>JAZKIX010000066.1:0-16997 GCA_040384645.1 Pseudomonadota bacterium
TCCTCGGACGTGTTGCCAGCGAAGTGGCACTCCGACTGCGCGGCAAACACAAACCGGAATTTACCCCTCACGTCGATACAGGCGACTTCATTGTCGTCGTCAACGCAGGCAAACTGCGCGTGACCGGTACCAAAGCAACAGAAAAAACATACTATCGCCACTCGGGTTACCCAGGCGGTATCTATGAAACGAACTTCAAGAAAATGCAAGAGCGTTTTCCAGGTCGTGCGCTTGAGAAAGCGGTCAAGGGCATGTTGCCTAAAGGCCCACTCGGCTACGCGATGATCAAGAAGCTCAAAGTGTACGCTGAGGAAACTCATCCGCACGCTGCGCAGCAACCTAAAGCACTTGAACTCTAAGGAATAGACATGATCGGTAACTACAATTACGGAACCGGCCGTCGCAAGAGTGCAGTTGCGCGCGTGTTCATCAAGGTCGGCAGCGGCCAGATCGTCGTCAACGGCAAACCAGCTAACGAGTATTTTTCTCGTGAAACTGGCTTGATGGTGATTCGTCAACCACTGGAACTAACTAATAATGTCGAACGTTTCGACATTAAGGTCAATGTTCACGGCGGCGGCGAATCTGGCCAAGCTGGCGCAGTTCGTCATGGCATTACCCGTGCCCTGATTGACTACGATGCAAGCTTGAAGTCGGAGTTGTCAAAAGCTGGATTTGTTACTCGCGATGCACGCGAAGTTGAACGTAAAAAGGTCGGTCTGCGTAAAGCACGTCGCGCCAAACAGTTCTCCAAGCGTTAATTTGCATTGCCGTTGTTCGAAAAGCCGCCTGGTTTGCGCCTGGCGGCTTTTTTATTGTCTAAAATTATTTAGTTGCTGCTTGAAAAGCCGGGTGTCTGGTTTGGCGTCACGCCGTTCATGGCTGTTAAAATAACAGATCAGCTAATTAGCGAGGAATAGCAATGATCAAAGTTGGAATCGTTGGAGGCACAGGATATACCGGTGTCGAATTGTTGCGATTATTGGCCAGTCACCCAAATGTGCAATTAACTGCCATTACATCGCGTAAGGAAGATGGCCTGCCGGTCGCTGACATGTACCCTTCACTACGCGGTCGGGTGAACTTGTCATTCTCAGCCCCAGAAAAAGCGAAATTAACCGAGTGCGATGTCGTTTTTTTCGCTACGCCACACGGGGTCGCCATGGCGCAAGCGCCGGAATTGCTTGCCGCTGGCGTAAAAATTATCGATCTGGCAGCAGATTTTCGTTTGAAAGACGTGGCGGTTTTTGAAAAATGGTATGGCATGCCGCATAGTTGCCCAGCCATTCTGGCAGATGCCGTGTATGGTTTGCCCGAAGTAAATCGCGAGGCCATAAAACAGGCGCGGGTGATTGGTAATCCCGGTTGTTATCCGACCACGATGCAATTGGGCTTTTATCCCTTACTAAAAGCTGGCGTCATTGATGCCGCTCACCTGATCGCCGACTGCAAATCGGGCGTGTCCGGTGCCGGTCGCAAGGCTGAAATCAGCTTATTGTTTTCTGAGGCTAGCGATAGCTTCAAGGCATATGGTGTGTCGGGCCATCGCCATACACCCGAAACCACCGAGCAACTGCAACATTTTACCGACCAAAAAATTGGCTTGCTATTCACGCCGCATCTGGTGCCGATGATCCGCGGCATGCACGCCACACTCTATGGACGCTTGACCAAAGATATTGATAATGCGGCTTTGCAAGCCTTGTTTGAAGAGGCTTACAAGGACGAACCTTTCGTTGACGTCATGCCTTTCGGCAGCCATCCTGAAACACGCTCTACACGCGCCTCCAATTTCTTGCGGATCGCACTGCACCGCCCGGAAATCAATGGTGAGTCGGGCGATACCGTGGTTATTTTGGTGGTGCAAGACAATCTGGTAAAAGGGTCGTCTGGGCAAGCGGTGCAGTGCATGAATTTGATGTTCGGTCTTGATGAAACTGCCGGGTTGATGCACGTGCCGGTACTTCCATGATGAAGTTACAGTTGCATCGACTGCGATTGCAGCATTCATGAGACGCAAACGCTTGTTCGGTCGTGGGCCGATTGCCCTGCCCAAGATGACTATTCAAAGCAATTGGTCATGGCCTTTAAAAGTGCTGTGGCTTGCATTGGTATTGGGTCTTGGCGGTGTCGTGGCGATCTGGGCCTACGATATGGGGCGAGGCATCGCTGGCTTTAATCCGGCGGAAAGCGTTGCCCAGTTGAAGGAGCAAATCGAGCTAGTGAGTAAAGAGCGCGATGCATTATCTTCTGTGGTCAATGCGGCCGAATCGAAGCTGAATATAGAGCGGGCGGCGCAAAAACAGTTGGCGTCCCAAGTGAAGATACTGGAAAGCGACAATGCCAAATTGAAGGAAGACCTGGCATTTTTCGATAGCTTATTGCCGGCCGATACAGGGCCGGGCGGGATTTCCATACGGCGTCTTACGGTGGACATGATTTCGCCGAACCAATTGCGTTACCGCTTACTGGTGATGCAAGGTGGTAAGGGTGCCAATACATTTGTAGGCAATCTTCAGCTTGAAGTGCCGGTTGTGGATAGTGGCAAAAATGTTATGATTGTTTTCCCCGAAGCAAAATCGATTGAGCTGGACAAATTCAAGCTCAGTTTTAAGCATTATCAGCGCGTTGAAGGCTTACTTACTTTACCCCAAGGCGTCGTCGTTAAAACGGTTCAGGCTCGTGTGCTCGAAAAAGGGCAGGTACGGGCTCAGCAAGCCGCCAATTTGTGAAGGAAATTCCCATGTTTGGTTTAAAGGCCACAAAAAATACGATTGATAGTTTGATCGGCAGCACCACAAAAATTGAAGGCGATGTGTATTTCAAAGGCGGCCTGCGGATTGATGGGCACGTCAGGGGCAATGTGATTGCCGAGGCTGGCGAAACCAGCATGCTGGTCATTTCAGAACAGGCCAAAGTCGAGGGAGAGGTGCGTTGCGCCCATCTTGTGGTCAATGGCGAAGTGGTCGGTCTGGTCTATTCAAGCGAACTACTTGAATTGCAGCCGAAAGCCCGTATTATTGGCGACGTGTATTACAAAACCCTTGAAATGCACGGCGGCGCTCTGGTTTCCGGCAAATTGACACACGATCAAAGTGAAGAGCCGGTTCTAAAGCTGGCTATGTCGCCACCCGCAGCGGCTTGAGCATCAGTGCCGATGTGCGTATACAATGCAGTATTGTTTTTAAGTAGGAGCCTGAAATGAATGCAGTTGCCGAAATACCAGCACCGATTATCTTTACAGACAGCGCCGCAGCGAAAGTGGCTCAACTGATTGAGGAAGAAGGCAATCCCGACCTGAAATTGCGCGTATTTGTGCAAGGCGGTGGCTGCTCTGGCTTCCAGTATGGTTTTACATTTGATGAAATCGTGAATGAAGATGACACCACGATGACCAAGAACGGCGTCCAACTGCTGATTGATTCAATGAGTTATCAGTATCTGGTTGGCGCAGAGATTGACTACAAGGACGATCTTGAAGGAGCGCAATTCGTGATCAAGAACCCTTCCGCGACATCTACCTGTGGCTGCGGATCTTCATTTTCCGCCTGAAGTATTGCTAGTTAAAAAAGGACGCTACGGCGTCCTTTTTTTATGAGTGTACGATATATGAAATAGCCTGTTTATAGGGAGTATAGGTCAATACAGTGCCTATCCCGCCCGTATTCATTGGGGCTTGAAAATTACTGTGGGGAGTATTTTTTAGCCATTGATCGGTTGTTTACACATATCCAAACCATCATGCCGGATATAGCGCTCCTAGAATCCGCAAGCCGCGCGCGCCAGTGACCACCGGCATATTGCCCGGCAAACGTTGTGTAAAACGTTGTGCCAGCCACGCGAATGCCAACGCTTCTACTTGATGCGGCGGGACGCCAAGCACTGCGGTCGATTGCAGCGTGGCATTGCAGCCTCGCATCAGCAATGCCTGCGCCAGTTGCCGCATCAATTTTCCATTGAGCACGCCGCCGCCGCACACATATACGGAATCTGCCTGTGGCGCATATGCCGCAATGGCGTTGGCCAGTGTCACGACAGTAAATTCGACCAGGGTTGCCTGAATATCGGCGGCAGATAGCGATAAAAACGGTGCCAGCTTTGCCGCCAGCCATGCAGGGTGAAACAGATCACGTCCCGTGCTTTTCGGCGCTGGCAGGGCAAAAAAATCCTCGTCGAGCAGCGCGTCCAACAAGGCCGGAACACAGTTTCCGCTAGCGGCCCAGGCGCCGTCTGCGTCGTATGATTTGCCCTGCTGCTGCATGATCCAGGCGTCCACCAAAACATTGCCGGGGCCGGTATCGAAACCGATCACGTCACGATCTTGATGCAAAACACTGATATTGCTGATGCCGCCGATGTTGACCACAACCCGGGTTTGTCCAATTGCGCCAAATACGGTTTGATGAAACGCCGGCACCAGTGGCGCTCCCTGGCCGCCGGCGGCGATATCCCGGCTGCGAAAATCAGCGATGACGTCGATACCGGATAACTCAGCCAGCAGGGCTGGATTATTCGATTGCCAAGTGAAGCCGTATTCAGGCCGATGCCGTAGGGTCTGGCCATGCACCCCGATCGCGCAAATAGCGTCGGCCGTCAGATCGGATTGTTGCAGCAGGCTTGCCACGCATTGGGCATATAGCTGCGCCAGCCGGTTGGCGACCAGGGCTTCACGTTCCAGTTCATTGGTAGAGACGCTTTGCAGCGCCATTAATTCACTGCGTAAATCGGCAGGGAATGGAATATACGCCTCGGCCACAGCCTGTAGCGGACCGCCAGCGAAGTCAGCCGGGAATTGCGCTAGCACGCCGTCGACGCCATCCAAGCTGGTGCCGGACATCAGGCCGATGAAGAGCGGGGAAGGGGTAATTGGATTAGTTTTTGACGCTACAGGTGTCGAAGACATAAAAAAGCCGTTCAAGAAAAGAGGATCTTACAATTCTTCTTCCATGAACGGCATTGTCTGGCGTGCAAAAGTCGGTTTATTTCTTTGCTAAGGCAATTCGCTGGCTATTCGGATAGAGCAATTCAAAGCGATGTGCCATATCTTGCGTGGTCGCACGAAGCCGTTGCAGATCGGCGCCTGCCAACGGTTCTGCATTGGGAATGCTGATTCCCATCGGATCGTGCGGTTCGTTATTGATGCGGAATTCGTAATGCAGATGAGGTCCGGTAGCCCAGCCGGTGGCGCCGACATAGCCGATGATTTCCCCTTGCTCGACTGGGCTGCCACGCCGGATGCCACTGGCAAAGCGGCTCATGTGGCCGTAGACGGTGGAATAATTAGACCAGTGCTTGAGCACGATCAGGTTGCCGTAACCCCCCTGTTGACCCGCGAACTCGACCGTGCCGTCGCCGGACGCACGGATTGGCGTGCCGCTCGATGCGGCGAAATCGACGCCTTTATGTTGTTTCCATTGTCCCGAGATCGGATGCACCCGCATCGAGAAGCCAGATGAAATCCGTGAAAATTCCAGCGGCGACTTCAAAAACGCTTTTTTCAACGATTTGCCATCGAAACCGTAATAACCGCCGCCGGTTTTGCTGCCTGGCTCATCGAACCAGACCGATTGGTATTTGGTGCCATCATTGGTGAATTCGCCAGCCAGCACGCGGCCGGAGCGGATTAACTCGCCATCTTGCCAAAACGTCTCGTACACCACGTTGAAGCGGTCACCGCGCTGTAAATCTGAAGCGAAATCGATGTTGGTGGCAAACATATCGACGATCTGTGCAGCGACCGCATCGGGGATTTGGGCTAAATCGGTGGCGGCGAACAGCGAGGATCTAATTTCGCCGGAGCGCATTTCAATACGCTTTTCCAGCCGTGCCTCGACCGCTTTCGACGCAAACGCCTTGCCATTGCGGTCTACCGTCAAATTTTTGACAGTGTTGTCTTTACCCTCGACCACCATGGCGTGTAACCATTCCAGCTGGCCGTCGCTGGTGGTTTGCGCCTGTACCCGCTTGCCAGGTCTCAATTGCAATACGCTACGCGCGGTTGGATCGGATTTGATAAAGGCTGCGGCGGCATTGTCATCAACGCCAAGCCGGTTCAGCAAGGCGGCCAAGGTGTCTCCTGGCCGTATTTTTTCTTCATGCACAAAGCGCTGATCGCGCTGTTCTAACATGGCAATCTGGTCAGATAGTGGTGGCAATACCAATTCTTCCGAGATCGACTTTACGGGCAAGTCGGACGCATCCGGTGCCAGTGGCGCGACGCCGGCGGCGCCAAAGGCGCAGACTGCCAAAAATACTGCGCCCGCTGAAATGATGCGGGTCTTACGTGATTGGCTGCTTACTGCCTCGCTGCCAAGCCTGGAATCGCTGAATTTATTTTTAGTGTCCATGCAATCAGTTAAAATTTGCCGTTTGACCAGTCTCTTCTTATTGTTGTTTTGTTGTCTCAAGGCAATGTTGATGGGGATCGGGAATTATAACCCTTTGCGCTGCCAGAATTCCCAAACAGTAATTCAATTGCGTTAGATCGATTTCTCCAAGGTATAAAACATCACAAATATGGATGCTCAATCTTCAGCCTCAGACGCTACAAAAATCAATGCCATCAGCAATAACATCACGTCACCTGCACACACAGCCGAAAGCTATGTTCTATCCGATGCCGGTAACGAAGCGCTAGCGATTACCAAGCGTGGTGTGGATGAATTGTTGGTCGAATCTGATTTTGTACGAAAACTAGTTCGTTCCGAGCAAACCGGAAAACCCTTGCGTATCAAACTCGGCCTCGATCCCACCGCACCCGACTTGCATATGGGACACACGGTGGTGCTAAACAAGATGCGCCAGTTGCAAGACTTGGGGCACACAGTCATTTTCCTGATCGGCGACTTCACTTCCATGATCGGTGACCCGTCTGGACGCAATGCCACCCGGCCGCCGCTGACTAAAGAACAAATCGAAGCCAACGCGACCACCTATTTCGCCCAGGCAAGTCTGGTACTCGACGCCGCTAAAACCGAAATCCGCTATAACTCCGAATGGTGCGACCCCCTCGGCAGCCGCGGCATGATCCAACTTGCCTCGCGCTATACCGTGGCGCGCATGATGGAGCGCGACGATTTCACCAAGCGCTTTAAAGAAGGGATTCCGATTTCGGTGCATGAGTTCCTTTATCCTTTGATGCAAGGCTACGATTCGGTGGCTTTGCATGCAGATCTGGAGCTAGGCGGTACCGACCAGAAATTTAATTTGCTGGTCGGACGCGAATTGCAAAAAGATTATGGCCAAGAGCCGCAATGTATCTTGACCATGCCTTTGCTGGAAGGCCTGGATGGCGTCGAGAAAATGTCCAAATCCAAGAATAATTATATTGGCATTACCGAACCGGGCAACACCATGTTTGGCAAGCTGATGAGTATTTCGGATCACATGATGTGGCGTTATTACGAATTGCTGTCATTCCGCTCGATTGCCGAGATTGCCGAATTCAAACGTGAAGTCGGCGAAGGACGCAACCCGCGCGACATCAAGGTTGCGCTGGCGCAAGAAATCGTAGCGCGTTTCCATTCCAAACAAGCAGCCGACGATGCATTGACCGATTTCGTCAACCGCTCCAAGGGTGGGATTCCTGACGATATCGCCGAAGTCAGCCTGAGCGGCGCGCCGCTCGGCATCGGCCAGTTATTGAAGCAAGCCAATCTGTGTCCTTCCAGTTCCGACGCCTTGCGTATGGTGGAGCAGGGCGGGGTGCGGATCGATGGCGCGGTGGTGAGCGACAAAGGATTAAAAGTCGACGCCGGCACATTTGTGATGCAGGTGGGCAAGCGTAAATTTGCCCGCGTCACCCTCAGCGTGTGATCGCCTTATTGCAGCGTGTGCGGCAAGCCAGTGTGCTGGTCGAAGGCGCCAGTGTCGGTGCGATTGATGCCGGCTTGCTGGTGTTTTTGTGCGCCGAACGCGGCGATAGCGAGGCGCAAGCCGACGCTTTGCTACGCAAGATGCTGGGTTACCGGGTCTTTTCCGACGCAGCTGGCAAGATGAATCTGAGCGTTGCGCAAATAGTCGGCGGCGTATTGCTGGTGCCGCAATTCACCCTGGCCGCTGACACCCGCTCTGGCACGCGTCCCTCATTTACGCCAGCGGCTGCACCGGCTGACGGCAAGCGCCTATTCGATTATGTGGTGGCGCAAGCGCGCTTGCAGCATCCGACGGTCGAGACTGGCCAGTTTGGTGCCGACATGCAAGTGTCGCTGATCAATGACGGCCCAGTCACGTTCTGGTTGCAAGTCAAACCGGCACTTGAGCCGTCCTTGCGCGCCGAAATCCCGCGTGAAAGTTGACGTGAGCAGCCCTACCCAGATTTTACTGATCCGCCACGGCGAAACCGCCTGGAACGCCGAACGTCGCCTGCAAGGGCATATCGATATCGCACTCAATGCCGAAGGCGAGCGCCAAGCGCGTGCCTTGGGTTTGGCGCTACAGTCCGAAGCGCTGGATGCCATTGTCAGCAGCGATTTGCAACGCGCCTTGCACACCGCACAGGCGATTGCGCGGCACCAGCCGATGTCGCTAATGATCGATCCATTGTTGCGCGAGCGTTGCTACGGCGCTTTCGAGGGCTTGACCCACGCCGACATCGCCCAGCGGTATCCCGACGAATATGCGCGCTGGATGGCACGCGATCCCGACGCCCTGATGCCGCCTGGCGAGCGGATGGCAGAAAGTTTTCGCCAGTTTAGTGCGCGAGTAGTGGCCGCGTTGTTGTATTGGGCAGCCCAATACGCAGGCCAAAAAATCGCCATCGTCGCGCATGGCGGCGTACTAGACTGCGCCTATCGCGCCGCAGCGTCGATGCCGCTCAGTGCGCCGCGCAATTATGCGGTACTCAACACCAGCATCAATCGTTTTGCGGTCGAGGATGGCGTCTTGAAGTTGGTTAAGTGGGGCGATGTTGCACACCTGCACGGATCAAGCAAAGATGATGCGGATCAGGCTCCGGTGCAGGCGCAATTTCCCGCCTAATATGCCGGTGCGATGTCGGTGATTTATTGATAATAAAGGGGGTATAGGGTAAAACACCCGCTTACCCGCAGGCTTTTATTGCTCCTTAAGAAATACAGCCCCCAGTATTTTTCACCCGTTTTAACCGTTTTTTGGCTCAATTGGCAAGCTTGTTTAAAGAAAATTTGCTTATTATTTAGGCATAGAGTCGGGTAAAATAGCGTCCCTTCAGCGCTTCCTTCATCCGCAACGTGCAAATCGGCCCCTATCTGCTGCGTAATAATGTGTTCGTCGCACCGATGGCCGGGGTGACGGATCGACCGTTCCGGCAGCTGTGCAAACAGCTTGGCGCCGGTTATGCAGTGTCTGAAATGGCGGCCTCCAATCCGCGTTTATGGCATACCGAAAAATCGACCCGCCGTACCAATCACGATGGCGAAATGGAGCCGAAAGCGGTCCAGATTGCCGGGGCCGATCCCACCATGCTGGCCGAATGCGCCAAGTTCAACGTCGATCACGGTGCCCAGATCATCGACATCAATATGGGTTGCCCAGTCAAGAAAGTGTGCAATAGCTGGTGCGGTTCGGCCCTGTTGCAAAATGAAAAATTGGTGGCCCAGATTCTCGATGCCGTGGTCAAGGCGGTGGATGTCCCGGTCACTTTGAAGTTTCGCACTGGCTGGGATCGCGCCAATAAAAATGCGCTGTCGATTGCCAGGATGGCCGAAGCTGCCGGCATCGCCATGCTGACCCTGCATGGCCGCACCCGCGCCGACGGTTACAAGGGCGACGCCGAATACGACACCATTGCCGCGGTCAAAGCGTCGGTGGCGATCCCGGTAGTGGCCAACGGCGACATCACCACGCCCGAAAAAGCCCAGTTTGTACTGGCCTATACCAAGGCCGACGCCATCATGATCGGTCGTGCAGCACAAGGCCGGCCGTGGATTTGCCGTGAGATCGATCATTTCCTGCGCACCGGCAGTCATTTGCCGCCGCCGTATATTGCGGAAGTGCGGCACTTGATGGATGAACATTTGCAAGCGCATTACGCGTTTTATGGCGAATTCCTGGGTGTGCGCACCGCGCGCAAGCATATCGGCTGGTATGTACGCGATCTGGTCGGCGGCGAGGATTTCCGCCAGCGCATGAACCTGATGGAATCGTGCGAAGAACAATTACGCGCGGTAGCCCAATTTTTCGATGAACAAATGGCGTATGGCGAACGCCTGCATTACCAGCAAAACCGTGCGCCATTAATAGAAGCACTAGCGGCCTGATTCCGGTGTGTGATGCGGATCCAGGCTGCGGCGTAATCGCCGGATGATTCACTCATGCACTCAAACCTTTGTAAAACAGCCTGGCAATCATTTAAGACGATGAGTACAAACAATGAGTAAAGAAAGCATTCAAGAAGCGGTCCAGAAAAGTCTGGCCGATTACTTCAACGATCTGGGCGAACAACAGCCATCGAATATCTACAATATGGTGGTACATACCGTAGAAAAACCGGTGCTGGAAGCGGTCATGGCGCGTGCCGCCGGCAACCAGTCACAAGCGGCCGAGATGCTTGGCATCAATCGCAATACCTTGCGTAAAAAACTGCAAGAGCATGGCTTGATTTAAGCCAGCCTTGACCGGTGCAGCATGGGCACAATCGCCGCTGCGCCAGATTGGTTTTCTCAATTGAATTTCCCGATATTCATCACTCTCTGCGAGCTTTCACATGATCAAACAAGCCCTCATTTCCGTCTCCGACAAAACCGGTGTGCTCGAATTTGCCCGCGCCTTGTCCAGCCTCGGCGTCAGCATTTTGTCGACCGGCGGCACCGCTAAATTATTGGCCGATAATGGCGTGCCGGTAACCGAAGTAGCCGACTACACCGGCTCGCCCGAAATGCTCGATGGCCGCGTCAAAACGTTGCATCCGAAAGTGCATGGCGGCATCCTGGCACGGCGCGATTTTCCTGAACATATGGCAGCGCTGGGTCAACACAATATTCCCACCATCGACATCGTGGTAGTCAATTTGTACCCTTTTCAACAGACCGTTGCCAAAGATCAATGTTCGCTCGAAGATGCCATTGAAAACATTGACATCGGCGGCCCGGCCATGCTGCGTTCTTCAGCCAAAAACCATAAAGACGTGGTGGTTATTTGCGATCCAGTTGATTACAGCCGGGTGCTGACAGAAATCCAGTCCAATAACGGCGAAGTGAGTTACGACACCAAATTTGCGCTGGCGAAAAAAGTCTTCGCCCACACCGCGCAATACGACAGCGCCATCACCAATTACTTGACCAGCCTGGGCGACGACAAGGCGCACGCAACCCGCAGTGCTTTCCCGCAAACATTGAACCTGCATTTTGAAAAAGTGCAAGAAATGCGCTACGGCGAAAACCCGCATCAATCCGCCTCCTTTTACCGTGATTTGAAAGTAGTCGATGGCGCGCTGGCCAATTACACCCAATTGCAAGGCAAGGAGCTGTCGTACAACAATATCGCCGACGCCGATGCCGCGTGGGAATGCGTCAAGACTTTTGAGGCCGCCAGCGGCGCCGCCTGCGTCATCGTCAAACACGCCAACCCTTGCGGTGTCGCCTTGGGTCTCGATCCGCTCGAAGCTTATAACAAGGCATTGCAAACCGATCCGACCTCGGCTTTCGGCGGCATCATCGCTTTCAATCAGGCGTTGGATGGCAAGGCAGCCGAGCAAGTCGCCAAGCAATTTGTCGAAGTCTTGATCGCGCCATCGTTCAGCGCCGAAGCGCGCCAGATTTTTGCCGCTAAACAAAATGTGCGTTTGCTGGAAATCCCGCTGGGTCATGGTTTGAATGCGTTTGATTTCAAACGGGTCGGCGGCGGCTTGCTGGTGCAATCGCCCGACGCCAAGAACGTCGGATTGGGTGACTTGAAAGTCGTCACCAAATTGCAGCCAACCCAGCAACAGTTGCTGGACATGATGTTCGCTTGGCGCGTGGCTAAATTTGTGAAGTCGAACGCCATCGTATTCTGCGGCAACCGCATGACCCTGGGTGTCGGCGCCGGGCAAATGAGCCGCATCGATTCGGCCCGCATCGCCTCGATCAAGGCGCAAAATGCTGGCCTGTCGCTGGTCGGTTCGGCGGTGGCATCCGATGCATTTTTCCCGTTCCGCGATGGTCTCGATGTGGTGGTGGATGCGGGCGCGACCTGCGTGATCCAACCGGGCGGTTCGATGCGCGATCAGGAAGTGATCGATGCCGCCAATGAGCGTGGCGTCGTAATGTTATATACGGCGACGCGCCATTTCCGTCATTAATTTGATGTTACGGACGATTTTTTAAAAATCGTTTTTGTCCACGAAAGACACGAAAAGCACGAAATAGAACAAAAAAATGCTCGCCTTCGAAGAAATGAAGATTGCATCGAAGGCTGTTTCGATTTTTTTCCGTGTCTTTCGTGTCTTTCGTGGACAAATAAGCCCTTTCCCCTTACCCCATGATCATTCTAGGTATCGACCCCGGCTTGCGTACCACCGGCTTTGGGGTGATCCACAAGCAAGGCAATAAACTCGCGTATATCGCCTCCGGCACCATTAAGACCGAGGTCGGCGAATTGCCGCAGCGTCTCAAGATCATCTTGAATGGCGTTGCTGAAATCATCCAGACATACCAACCCGCTTGCGCCGCAGTCGAAAAAGTGTTCGTCAACGTCAATCCGCAATCCACACTCTTGCTGGGCCAAGCCCGTGGTGCCGCCATTTGTGCACTGGTCGGCGCCAATCTGGCCGTGGCGGAATACACCGCGCTGCAAGTCAAGCAAGCCGTGGTCGGGCATGGCAAAGCAAAGAAAGAACAGGTGCAAGGCATGGTGCAGCGTCTGCTGTCATTGTCAGGCATGCCCAGCACTGACGCCGCCGACGCGCTTGGCGTAGCGATTTGCCATGCCAATAGTGCCGACGCATTGGCGTTGCTGACCAATCTTGCACCAGGTTTGAAAGGTCTACGCATGAAGCGCGGACGGTTGGTGGGGTAGACTGTTGCTGGTGCAGTTTTGGCGTGCGTTTAGCGCGAACTTGGCGCTATGATTGCCTCGTTTATTTATCTATTTCCCCATTATTTTCTCAAGGTTACTGCTCATGATTGGTCGCCTCTCTGGCATCTTGCTTGAAAAAAACCCACCGCAATTACTGGTCGATTGCCAAGGCGTGGCGTACGAAGTCGATGTGCCGATGAGCACTTTCTACAACCTGCCGGCACTGGGCGACAAGGTCACGTTGTACACCCATCTGACGGTGCGCGAAGATGCGCATTTGCTGTTCGGGTTTGGCAATCTGGAAGAGCGTAAAGTGTTCCGCCAATTGATCAAGATTACCGGCATTGGCGCCCGCATGGCACTGGCGATCTTGTCGGGCATGTCAGTGGCCGATCTGGCGCAAGCAATTACTTTGCAAGACTCCGGTCGCCTCGTCAAAGTGCCCGGCATCGGTAAAAAAACTGCCGAGCGCCTGTTGCTGGAACTCAAAGGCAAGCTCGGTGCCGAACTTGGTGCAGCCAGCGGCGGCGTGGTGCACAACGATGCCACCTCCGATATTCTCAATGCATTATTGGCGCTGGGCTATTCGGACAAGGAGGCGCTACTGGCGCTCAAGCAGGTTCCGGCTGGTTCAGGCGTGTCGGATGGGATCAAGCTGGCGTTGAAGGCTTTGTCTAAAGGCTGAAAATAACTTTCCACAGTGGCTTTGTGCAGATGTTTCTCCTGTCTACTCGCTTGCAAAAGGCGGTTTTTTAGACCGACTATGGCAAGAAGCTGCTTTCGTTGAGAATCATGCTCATCGTGATGCCTGTGGTCTCTTTAGTTCCCTCTTAAAACGTTACCAATACAATCAACTATGCCTTTTACTGCGATGGAACGACAAATGCTACTGGCAGTAAAAGGCGTCGGCCCTAGAGTGCTTGAGCGACTTGAGCAAATGGGTTTCACCAGTCTCGAACAACTTGCTGACGCCGATGCGAGAGATATTCTGGTACAGGGTGCGCAGATGACTGGCTCCAGTTGCTGGAAGAATAGTCCGCAAGCGAAGTCGGCCATTCAGGCCGCTATACAAGCTGCGATATTTGAATTGCACGAACGAAAGTGAATGCGCTGGAAGAATCGGCTACTTGACCAAGCTGCCTGGCATTGGCATCAAAAGCGCCGAGTCCTTGTTGTTGGAGTTAACAAGCAGACTGGCGCCGGTTTGGGCGTGGCAGCTGGCAGCTCTGGATTATTGGGAAAAAGAAACACTGTTGGCGCTGAAATAAATACCGATCGGCACAGTGTCTAGGGCAGATCAATCGGGCTCTCAAGGCATGGTCAAAGGGGTGGTATGGATATTGTCATGGGTTTTTTACTGGTCTCGATTGCATTGCTTTTGGGATTGAATATTAAGGCGACACTGGCCATTCTGCATGATGATTTTCCTGAGCCGATGCAACGTAATTTACAACTATTATTGGTGTGGCTGTTGCCATTGATGGGCGCACTCTTGCTATTGGCGATCCATCGTAAATCAGAACGGCCATCCAGGAAATACCGGGAGTATCCAGATCCGCCGGATGGCTTCATCAGCCGCAATGGTCAAAGGCAGGATAAATTTCCTGACTTGCTGGATGGCGACTAGCGAACTTCCCGGCCAATATAGATAGTATGGAAAACCATGAGCATTCAAACCGATAATTTTACCGAGCAGCGCATCATTGCCGCCACCGCCAGTTCTCCTAACGAAGAGGCGATTGAACGCGCCTTGCGCCCCAAACAACTGGACGAATATGTCGGGCAAGAAAAAATCCGCGACCAGTTGCAGATTTTCATCACCGCTGCCCGCAACCGCAAGGAAGCGCTCGACCACACCTTGCTATTCGGCCCTCCAGGCTTGGGCAAGACCACGCTGGCGCACATTATCGCGCGTGAGATGGGGGTCAATCTGCGCCAGACGTCCGGCCCGGTGCTGGAACGTCCGGGCGACTTGGCGGCGATCCTGACCAATCTGGAAGCCAATGACGTCTTGTTCATCGATGAAATTCATCGTCTCTCGCCAGTCGTCGAAGAAATCCTGTATCCGGCGTTGGAGGATTATCAGATCGACATCATGATCGGCGAAGGTCCCGCGGCGCGCTCGGTCAAGCTTGACTTGCAACCGTTCACGCTGGTTGGCGCCACCACCCGTGCCGGCATGTTGACCAATCCGCTGCGCGACCGTTTCGGCATCGTGGCGCGGCTAGAGTTCTACACCGCGGAAGAACTGACCAAGATCGTGACCCGCAGCGCTTCGTTGTTGAATGCGCCGATTGTCGACGAAGGTGCGCGTGAAATCGCCCGCCGCGCACGCGGCACGCCGCGCATTGCCAACCGCTTGCTGCGGCGGGTGCGCGATTATGCCGAAGTCAAAAGCGATGGCAATATCAGCAAGGCGGTGGCCGACGCTGCGCTAATCATGCTCGATGTCGACTCGGTTGGCTTTGACGTGATGGATCGCAAATTGCTGGAAGCGGTCTTGTTCAAATTTGGTGGCGGCCCGGTCGGGGTCGGCAATCTGGCTGCCGCCATCGGTGAAGAAGCCGATACCATCGAAGATGTGTTGGAGCCGTACCTGATCCAGCAAGGCTATTTGCAGCGCACCCCGCGCGGCCGGATTGCCACGCCGCTCGCATATGCCCATTTTGGCGTGACCGCGCCGCGGGTCGGGCCGAACGGCGAGTTGTGGGACTTGTTATAGATCTTAAGATGGGGGGTATAGGCCAAAACAATGCCTACGCCGCGCGGTTTCATTGCGCCTTATAAAATACATGTCCCAGTATATTTCAGGCTTAAAGCTGCTTATAGGGCAATCAATTGAATGGTTCAGGTTCGGTTTCTGCGTTTTTTCTTTTCATCGCCCCAATTGCAGCAATCGCACAGGTCCAGATATTCGCAATACTCCCGATTGCCACATTCGCAAGGGAAATCGCAGCTCGGGACGTCGCAGCCATCGCAAAAGCCGGCTTGCGAAGACCGCATCGAGATGGGTCTCGCTTCCCGATACTGGTAGTACGCCGTCGAACAGCGGCCAAAGCGCCGTCGCAATATCGCCACGCCGAGAATCACGCCATGCCGTTCAATTGCCCGGGTGCCATAAGTGGAACAACTGGTGCCGCCGCAATAAATCCGATAGGCGCATGAATAACCTTTTAATGGCGACAGCCAGCGCCGGTAAGCGGCAATCAGCAGTAGCGCCAGCCAGGTAAAGGGCGCTACCAGTGCTGTCCTGATACTACGGCCGGTCATTATTCTTCCCGTAGCCAGATCTGGGTGCGTCCTAACATCGGCATGCCGATATAACCGCGCACCTTGAGTTTTTTGCCGTCTTCGATTAACACCATCTTGCTTTTGTAAACCTTGCCATTATCCGGGTCTAGAATCTGGCCGCCGGTATATTCATCAGCGTCTTTTTTCAAGCCAGACATAAAAACCATGCCGATAATCGGCTGGTTTTTACGGCTGTCGGTACATTTTTCACAGACTGGATTTTGCTCTTCTGCGGGCGCGCGGAAAATTTTCTCGATTTTGCCGGACAGTTCGCCATTGCTTTCGGTGATGCGGATCAGGGCTTTGGGTTTGCCGGACTGATCGTCGATGTTTTTCCAGAGTCCCACTGGCGAGGTATTGTCGGCTAACGTGAATGGGGCGGCTAGGACGGCAAGAGAGAGGACAACGAAGCTGACTATTTTGCGCATGCAGAAATCTCCTGAGATGAAAATGCTGGAAGCTGTTTTGAAACGGCGCATTGTGTTGCGAGCGCGCGACGGCGATGATACAAGGTTGAATGTTACTTTTTTCTAGCCAACATTGTCAGTACTATCTTTAGAGCCGTGCTATTGAATATTTGATTGCTTTTCGTCTATTGCGGCCGTGCTAAGATCCTTTCTTCAAATTTGTCCGGGAGCTGTTATGTCGCGTATCGCCGCGTTTTTAGGAATGGGTTTGTTGGTTTTAGCGCCGTTACAGGCGTTGGCCGGGGTTAATACAGTAGTGGAATA
>JAZKIX010000066.1:17007-20906 GCA_040384645.1 Pseudomonadota bacterium
TGTCAATGTAGCCGACTTCCCGCAAGCGCCCGGCGGCATGTTTTTTTATTCGGCAGATCCAGCCGAACAAGCAGCAGTCGATGCCGGAAGTGCTGGCGCTTTTTACCGCACCGGCAGCAGCTTTGAGTCTGGCGGCAAGGTGCCGGTTTGCCGTTTCTATGGATCAATGACGCCGGGCCCAAATTCACATTTTTTTAGCGCCGATCCAGGCGAGTGCGATTTCCTGAAATCGATCCAGCAGACGCCGACGCCAACCACTACCCCGCAATGGAATTTCGAGGGCAATGGCTTCAATACCACGGCGTTGACCGCGTCCAAAGCCTGCCCATCCGGCGTCACGCCGGTGTATCGCCTGTATAACAATGCTTTTCCGGGTACAGGCGGCAAGAATCCATGGGATTCGAACCACCGTTATACCCGTTTCCAATCCGATATCAACGATGTGGTCAACCAGGGCTGGAAGTTTGAAGGTATTGCTTTTTGTGCGCCGTATAGTGCCACGAACACCATTGGATTCCCCTCCAGCGTTTCGTTGGCTAGCCAGTGCGTCGCGCCGCGCAACAACGCTGTTTATCATGACCGGTTAGGTTCAGTTGCCACCGAAAAATCCTGGGTTCGTTCCTATATCGACGAAACCTATCTCTGGTACAAGGAAGTGCCTAATCTGGCTGCCGAAGCCTATGCTACGCCGGAAGATTATTTCGATGTCCTGAAAACCGACGCCAAATTGCCGTCCGGCCACGATAAGGATCGTTTTCATTTCCACGAAAAAACAGCGGTATCGGAGGCAGCCCAGCAAGGCAGCAGCGCCGCCGACTATGGTTTTGAGTTGGCTTGGATTTCGCAGGCTGCGCCACGTCATGTCGTAGTTGCCTATACCCAGCCGGATTCGCCTGCGGCCAAAGCGGGCGTCACACGCGGCATGCGTATTTTGCAGATCGATGGCGCGGATTTACTCAACGGCAATGATATCGATACGCTCAATAACGGTCTGTTTCCTAGCAAAACTGGCGAATCGCATACTTTTGTGTTTCAACCTGTCGGCGGCGGCGCCAACAAGACGGTGACCCTGGTCGCGGCAGATATCACAAAATCGCCGGTGCCGGTGGTGCGGACGCTGACGACAGCCACAGGTAAGGTCGGCTACCTGCTGTTTAACGAGCACAATTACCCATCCGAGGGCGCCCTGATCGCTGCGATCGGCACGTTGAAAGCCGATGGCGTCAGCGACCTGGTCATTGACTTGCGCTATAACGGTGGCGGCCTGCTGTATGTCGCCAGCGAACTAGCGTATATGGTGGCAGGGCCGAGCTCAGACGGGAAAATATTCAACCGTCTCATCTTTAGCGACAAGCGCATTGCTGAAAATAACGATCCGAATAATGCCTATCCCTTTTTTAATCAAGCATCGGGCATCACCGGCACCAACACCACGGAAGGGGTTGCGTTGCCATCGCTCAATCTGGGCCGGGTCTATGTCTTGACCAGCGGTGGTACTGCTTCTGCTAGCGAAGCGGTGATCAATGGCTTGCAAGGGATCGGTGTCAACGTGATTAAAATCGGCACCACGACCTATGGCAAACCGTATGGTTTCACTCCTAAAGATAATTGCGGCACGACCTATTATTCGGTCGAATTCAAAGGCACCAACCATGTCGGCTTTGGCGACTTCGATGACGGTTTTACACCAACCTGTCAGGCGGCCGATGATTTCAGCCATGCCTTGGGCGATCCGACTGAAGGACGTCTGTCGGCAGCGCTGACTTATCGTGCCACTGGCGCTTGTCCAAGCGGCAATGGTGTGATGACATTGGCAGAAAAATCCCTACCTATCTCGGAGCCGATATTGATACGTTCGCCGATGATGGAAAACGCGATTGTGGTGCCTTTGCCGGACAGCATGCGCAGATAAGTCTTGCTGCTTGCTTGAGCGTGATGCTCAAGCAAGCAATGTGGCATTAAAAAAGCCTCGCAGATGAAGATCTGCGAGGCTTTTTTAATGTGGCGAACTTCGGGCACATCGCTTGATTTTGCATTGGCTCCACTCTCAAGGATTCCCGGCAAATGTCTGGTTGAGGCGATATTCGGCGCGAATGCTCGCCTATTTCTGGATTCAATTAAATGCTGTATAGACATGCTCAATACACCTATTGACATATAATATTATTAATGTGGGATAATGATTGGCCTTATTAAGCGATGTAATAAACCATGACGTTCTTATTTTTAAAAGTACCACCCAATAAGAAAGCTTGAATTAAACCAGCGTTGTTGTCAGGCAAGGCAACAACACGGTCGATAAGGAGGACGGAGTTTTACTTGCACCTTGGCCAATCGTTATCACCATCAGCGTATCTGGGCAATAAGCACTGCAGCACATCACAGAGACAACCCATAAAGACATCAAATAAGAGCTGGCCCGCATTGTTACTGGATTCGGGCTAGCGAATCAAAACATTCATTGATGAAGGTGTAATGATGATTTTTTCCAATTTAAAGCGCGCCATCGGCTTTTCTATTTTTCTATTACCGGTATCACAAGCATTTGCGCAATCGAGTGTCGCCACGTTTTATCAACACTGTAATTACGGTGGCTATGCAGTATCACTGGCTGAAGGCACGTATGACATCCAGGATATCGTTGCGCGCGGCATCACCAACGATGATTTATCGTCACTGCAAATTTATAACGGCTACAAGGTGACGCTGTACTCGAATGCTAATTTTGGCGGCGACTCATTTGCCTATACAAAGAGTGATTCTTGCATGGCCAACGAGGGCTGGAACGACACGGTTTCATCACTGAAAATCGAAAAAATCAACGTCACCATGTCGGGTAACCCGATCTTCCCTGGGTACAACGCCGACCCCGAAGCCGTCATTTTTGGCGATAAATATTGGGTCTATCCGACCTATTCGGCCGCGTACGAAAAGCAAATTTTTATCGACGCGTTTTCGTCGCCTGACCTGGTGCATTGGACCAAACATCCTAAGGCGCTCGATAAGGTCAATGTCTCGTGGGCAACGCGCGCCATGTGGGCGCCGTCCGTGGTAGAGAAGAACGGAAAATACTACCTCTTCTTCGGTGCCAATGACGCCAGTGACACTCTGTATGGCGGCATCGGCGTTGCTGTAGCCGACAAGCCGGAAGGCCCTTTCCGCGACCTATTGGGCAAGCCGCTCATCGAGAAAGTACACAACGGCGCGCAGCCGATCGATCAATTCGTTTTCCAAGATGTCGATGGTCAATACTATATGTATTACGGCGGCTGGGGCCACTGCAATGTGGTCAAGCTTAACGACAGCTTTACCGGCCTGGTGCCGCATGCCGACGGCTCGCTTTACAAAGAAGTAACGCCGCCGGGGTATGTGGAAGGCTCGTTCATGTTCGTGCGCAATGGCAAATACTATTTCATGTGGTCGGAAGGGTTTTGGGGCGGCGCCGATTACAGCGTGGCTTACGCGATTGCGGATAAACCTACCGGCCCGTTTGTCCGGATCGGCAAAATCCTGCAACAAGATGCCACTATCGCCAATGGCGCCGGCCATCATTCCGTCATCAAGGCACCGGGCGAAGATAAGTGGTACATCGTCTACCATCGCCGCCCCTTGGATCAGACCGACGGCAATGCCCGCGAAACCTCGATTGACCGCATGTATTTCGATGCGCAAGGCCATATCAAACCGGTGATCATGACCAATGAAGGCGTTGCCGCTGCCCCGATTGTCTATTCCGGCTTGAACGGCGAATACTTTAACGGCATGAATTTCAATGCGCCCGTGCTGGCACGTGCAGATAGCGCAATCGACTTCAACTGGAGCGTTGGTTCACCGGCAGCCAGCGTCAATGTCGATCAATTCTCGGCACGCTGGCGCGGCAAGCTGCAGGCCAAATATTC
>JAZKIX010000066.1:20916-23026 GCA_040384645.1 Pseudomonadota bacterium
CTATTTGAATTCCGATAACGGCAGACGCTTGTGGGTCAACGACCAATTGCTGATCGACCGCTGGATCGACAACTGGGACGTCGAGTACAGTGCATCGATTCCGCTGGAGGCCGGGAAAACCTACAAGGTCAAGGTGGAATATTTTGAAAGCTGGGGCGGTGCATCGGCCAAATTGGAATGGTCCAGCCCGAGCCAGTTCCGTGAAGTAGTGCGTAATTTCGTGCCGTAAGATCGACCGCCCGGTCTGGCTTGATCTCGACAGCACAGGCCGGGTCGATCACCATACTCACACAATGTAAAAGAGACGTGGCCCCAAGTTAGAAGTAACTGGGGCCACGTCTCTTTTATTCAAAATGATTGCCACTTCCTGTTTAGAGAGGTGATGGGGTGTGCTGCAATATTCTACCGACCAGTACGCAATTCTGCGATCAAAGTTACGATAGAGAAGCGGAAATATAGAGGGGGTATCAGCCGTTTTATGCCATCACCCACAGGTTTTTATTGCATCAGTAAAAATACACTGGTGAGTATATTTTTGTGGTTGTGGAAGCTTGTGAGGCGAAATTGCCCTACATATCCGAAACCTCGTGCCCGCCGATAGTTGTTCTTTCGCTGCTCGACCATGTCGATTTCCACTATCAGCCCGGATCGCTAACCGCCGGAAATGCATACCGGTATCGGTGGCTTCATCCCAAGTTTATTTGATTTCTGCTGAAATCAGCTTTAACACAATTTTTGCGTCAAATTATCCTGAATACTTTGCCATTTATTGCTAATAAGAGATTTTGTAGTTCACTGAAAATAGGCGAAGATGACAAATACTTATCATGATCGACTATCATGTGAGCCGGAAAAACGTCTAAAAAGTCGGGTTCAGCAGCCCGATCCTGCCGATGCTTGTCTTGCCTAAAGTGACACGTTTCCCTCTTTTGCCGTTGCAAGCAGCGCCAGACATCCTGTATTTCATCCAAGAAAGAATCTTATGCACAGAATATTGAAAAGACTGCACTGCCTCGGTTGGCTGGCTGCGCTGCTGTGGAGCGCGACTGCCCATGCAGCTATCCCAACATCAGAACGTAATGTGCTGGTAGCGCTTTATAACAACACCGCGGGCGCTTCCTGGACCAATAGCACAGGCTGGAACGGGGCAGTCGGAACGGAATGCACCTGGATAGGTGTCACCTGTGATGGTTCGGGAGAACATGTTACACAAATCAATTTAAGTGGTAATCATCTCGCAGGTCCGCTTCCCCCGCTGAGCGGCTTGACGAGTTTGCGATACTTTAAAGTCTCCAACGACCAGCTGACGGGCACCATCCCCTCGCTTGCCGGCTTGACGGCGTTGGAATATTTTAACGCTGTGGGCAACAAGCTGACCGGTGCCATTCCCCCGCTCGGCGGCCTGACTGCTTTGGAAGAGTTTTATGTTGGCGGCAATATGTTGACGGGCGCCATTCCCGCGCTTGGCGACCTGACAGCTTTGCAACTGTTTGAATTTTCCGGCAACCAGCTGACGGGCGCCATCCCGCCGCTCAGCGGCCTGACGGCTTTGCAAGCCTTTTATGGTCGAAACAACGCGTTGACGGGGGCCATTCCCTCGCTTGGCGGCTTGACCGCTTTAATCGCTTTTGATGTTTCCGGTAACCAGCTGACGGGCGCCATCCCGCCGCTTAGCGGCTTAACGGCTTTGCAAGCTCTTGTGGTCGACAACAACCATCTGACCGGCGCCATTCCCGCACTTGGCGACCTGACGAGTTTGAGATTTTTTTATGCTTTCAACAACAAGCTGACGGGCGCCATTCCGCCGCTCGGTAGCTTGACGGTTTTGGAAGCGTTTCTTGTTTCAGACAACCATCTGTCAGGGCCAATACCGGCGCCGCCAATCAATTTGTCGGATAGCAATCTTTGCGGCAATAGTCTCACTAGTAGTGGCGATCCGGCCATTGATGATGCCTGGGCCGCGGCAAGTGGCGATTGGTTAGCATGCCAGCGTAGTAGCCAGACCATCAGCTTCGGCGCCCAGAGCGCGCAAGTGTTTGGCGCAGCGCCATTTACGCTCAACCCGCTGGCCACCGCCAGCTCGGCCCTGACTGTGATCTACAGTTCGGCC
>JAZKIX010000067.1:0-3685 GCA_040384645.1 Pseudomonadota bacterium
AGGAAATCGGACCGTGGCGCTACTGCACTACAGGCTCACGGGGTGCCGCGTCGGTCAGCGTTCAATTGCGAACTGGTCGAAGGCAAGGCTGAGTTGAATAAGTAAATTTATAGTAACAGAGATCAATATTGCTGCATCCATAATTTCAATTTAGTTATGAAATGACGAAAATTTAGGTAACTTCGGGCAAAAAAATATCCCTCGAGAAACATTGACAAATTGAGTAAGTGGAATTTTTCGTTGATAAAGCGGCATCAAGCTGATGCCGCCACTTTGCGGCGATCGGTCTTTGATCGGTCAGGTACTTGATCGCGGCATGAATTTATTCCAAGGCTATGGTGACCGAAGGCTTGTAAGCGCAATTCACTAAATGCCGCTAACGAATTCGAAGGAATTGCGGGGGTATATGATAAAACCCACCTCATCCCGCACGTCTTCATTGCGCCTTTTAAAATACACCACACAGTATATTTAAGCGCATTGGAGCGGTTTTAACCGCCTTCCACCAAGATTTGATTGACGAAAGCCGACAACACCAGCCGCTCCTGCACTGCCACGTCGACGAATTCGAAACCGTGCCGATAGCCCTCGCCGCCTTCCACTAAAGTCACGGCGCGCAACACGGTTTTGATCGCGACGAAAGAATCCTGATCGGCGACATTGACTTTAAATTTGATATTGCCGGTCTCACCGATCCGACCCAGGGGCTGTTTAGCCAGGCCGGACGCACCGCCCAGACTCATATCAGTAAGCATAATTGCGCCAGCCCGTTCAGGATGGCCGAGGGTGACGGCGGCAATCGTCTTGATTTGTGCGCGGGCGGCCTTTCGGATCACGGTGCAGCGCACTTGCGGCGGATAGGACAGCAATAAGAACGGGTGCGGCACCTGGTGCGACTTGCCGGCGGCGCTGGTGAAGGTGTAGGCGCGCTTGCCGGAAAAAGAACGGACGATGAAGGTTTGGCCTTCCTTGATGAAAATATATTTGTTATCGAGCACCGGCGCGGTGACGAAGATGATCTTGTTCTTGATATAGCCGATCAGGCGGATGTGATAGCGCAGGTCGGGGTTGTCATGCGGCTGCAAGTCGAGCGTTTCACCCACGCGCCAGCGCACTTCATCCATATTGAGCAGTGCTTCCTTGGCTTCAACATGTGCTGGTTTGGCTTCGGGACGGTCAGGGCGTAGCGGACTTGATTTTGGCTTGTCGGCTGGCGGGTCCCAGCGCGGATCGCGCATGAATCCACTGCTGATGACACCATTCAATTGCTGCTGTGTCTCGACCACGAATCCGCGCATCAGCAATAAGCGCCCGTCGGAATCGTAGACCGTCCATGGCAAGGGCTTACCGAGGGAAACTTGACTCGCCGGTACCGGGACAAGATTCGATTCATCCGCCATGGTGTGCTTTCATATCTTGCTTTCTTCTATTTATTGCCAAGAGTCCACATCTGCAAAGATTTTATGCAAAGTACCGCTCT
This sequence comes from Pseudomonadota bacterium, assembly GCA_040384645.1. Taxonomy (GTDB): domain Bacteria; phylum Pseudomonadota; class Gammaproteobacteria; order Burkholderiales; family Burkholderiaceae_D; genus JAZKIX01. Next base: position 1,481 of record JAZKIX010000067.1, read on the forward strand.
GGAATCAAGTAAAACCGCCTTAGGGCTTTCGAATCCGTCTGCTTATTGATTTTCCGCAACGGCAAGCGGCGCAAAAAATTCCAGCACCGTCGCCAGCTCGCGGGTGCGCTTGAACGCAGGCAGGCTTTGCCAGATGCGTTTGCCATAGGGCTTGGAAATCAGGCGCGGGTCGCAAATCATCAACACGCCGCGGTCGGTTTCATCCCGGATCAGGCGGCCCGCGCCCTGCTTCAGGTTGATGATCGCTTCCGGCAATTGATGATGCATGAAGCCGTTCAAACCTTGTTTTTCCATCGCCTCGATGCGGGCTGCCAGCACGGGATCGTCCGGTGGCGCAAACGGCAACTTGTCGATAATGACCAACGACAAGGCCTCGCCACGTACATCGACCCCTTCCCAAAAACTCTGACTGCCGATCAGGACCGCATTGCCGCTGGCACGGAAGCGATCCAACAATTCGGTACGTCCAGCTTCGCCCTGCACGAGCAAGGGATAGGGCAATTTGCGTTTTTCAAACTCATCGCGCAGGCGTTCTGCGGCGCGGTTGACCGCACGGATCGTGGTGCATAACAAGAATGTGCGCCCGCCGGCAGCCTCGATCACTGGCAAGGCAGCGTCCAGCACCGCATCGGTGTAATGGGGCGAATTGGGTTGCGGCAAACTGGTCGGCACATACAACAAACCCTGTTGCTCGTAATCGAAAGGACTGGGCCAGCTTTGCGAGGGTTCGCCGATCAGGCCCATTTGCGACGCGAAATGCTTGAAATCGCGCTTTACGGCCAAGGTAGCCGAAGTGAAAATCCAGGTGCGGGGAGAGCCTTCGCGCTGTTTGTTAAATATCGGCGCAATCGATAACGGCGTTTGGTGCAATTGCAGCGAGGAAGAAAATGCTTCAACCCACAGCACGGATTCGGCATCGTCCAGTTTGTTTTTGCCAGCCTTATTCTCCTTGCCATTCCAGCGATGCATCTGCGCGCCCAGCTCGATGGCGCGCACCCGGCATTGCTCGATAGTTTCTGCCCGTTGCGCCTGCGTTTCCAGCACGGCGATCATGTTGTCGAATTCTTCTTTTAATTTTTCCAGCGCTGGGAAAAATGCACTGGAGGGCGCAATCTGCGCCAGCGACAAGCGCACCACATCTTGTGGAAACGCCAACCGTAAATCGCGTGCAGCCTTTTCAACTGGCATCACTACCTTGGCCCAATCGGCGCCGTCGCGCGCATGCGATAGCCCTTCGGCCAACACGTCGCGGCATAGCTCCAACACTTGCGAAGTCGATACCGTATCGCCAAAAAACAGGGTCGCCGTGTCCGGCAATTGATGCGCCTCGTCGAAAATGATGGTATTAGCCGAAGGCAACAATTCCGCCACGCCGGTATCTTTCAGCGCCACGTCGGCGAAAAACAAGTGATGGTTGACAACAACGACATCGGCTTGCTGCGCTTCCTTGCGCGCCTTCATCACGAAGCAATCCTGGTAATACTGGCATTCCGCGCCCATGCAGGTATCGCGGGTGGAGGTGACCAGATTCCAGATCAGGGCGGTTTCCGGCACCTTGGACAATTCAGCCTTGTCGCCGGACGAGGTGGTTTTCATAAAGCGTGAAATTTCGCGCAAATGGCCGACATCGTCACGCGAAGTCATGCGGCCGTTTTGCAGGGTGCGTTCCAGGTGGAAGTGGCAGACGTAATTGGCGCGCCCCTTCAGCAAAGCGACCGATACCGGCGCCGCCAGCGCCTTGCGCACAGTGGGAATGTCGCGCAGATACAACTGGTCTTGCAAGTTTTTAGTGCCGGTGGAAACGATCACCTTGCCACCCCACAATAGCGCCGGCACCAGGTAGGCAAAAGTCTTGCCGGTGCCGGTGCCGGCTTCGGCCATCAAGGTTTGTTGGGTCGAAATTGCCTGTGCAATGGCTTTGGCCATCTCGGTTTGCGACTGGCGCGGACGATAGCCACCCACTGCCGGGCCTAAGGGGCCGCCAGCGCCGAACAAGCGGTCGATGTCAGCGTCGTGCTCGCCCGGTTGCGGCAATACGGGGAGTTCTTCAGTCAAAATGGTGGGCAATCAGGGAAATAGGTAGAAAAAACTCAGGCAGGAACATCGGGAACCAATTGCATTTTCAAGAGCGTGATGTAATCTTTAAGCTGTAATTTGCGTTTTTTGAGGCGGCGCAATTGCAACTGGTCGTGGTGGCCGTCGGCT
>JAZKIX010000067.1:3695-8857 GCA_040384645.1 Pseudomonadota bacterium
GAATCAAGGCATCGATCACCGCATCCAAGTCGCGATGCTCGACTTCCAGCTCTATAATTCGACCGTGTATCGCTTGCACATGCGTTATCGTCATTTTGTGGCTTCAAAGGCAAAAAACTTCACTTATTCAACATATACTGCTGGCACTTAACTACGCATGCAATACTGAAGCGTAATTTATCGTGACGGAAGGCAGCAATATTGCTACCAGCGCACAGTTTAATCTACCTAGACGTATGAGCCAATATAAGATAGAAGCAGGAACCGGCCAGAGCATCGGCAACCGGGAAGAACAACAAGACCGCACCGCCCTGTTTGCCGGCGCAAAAGCGCCCGGTTACATGATGGCCGTGCTGGCTGACGGCATGGGCGGTCGCACTGGCGGTTCGATTGCAGCGGAACAAATCGTCCACACCGCCAAACAATTATTCAATGAGTTTTCGCCCGGTCAGGATATCCCGGCCATGCTGGAAGCAATTGCCGAAGAATCCCACACCATCATCAAACTCAGCGGCCTGTCGTCCGAGAGCGAACCGCATAGCACGATGGTGGTCTTGGTCTTGACGCCAGAGAAATCGGCGATCTGGGCCCATATCGGGGATTCGCGCCTGTATCGCTTTGTCGGTCCTAATTTTGCCGAACATACGATTGACCATTCTTATGTAGAACGTCTGGTGGGCGAAGGCAAAATCACCCGTGAAGAAGCGAAAAACCATAAGCAATCGAATTTGCTCACCAATGTGCTGGGCAGTAGTAAAAACCCGCCGTTTGTATCGATTGCGCGGCATGACGGTTTGAAAGTGGGCGATTCTTTCCTGCTGTGTTCCGACGGTCTATGGCACTACTTTACCGACATCGAACTGGGCCCAATCGTGTCAATGAACACGCCGCGGCAAGCGTCGGAAATGTTGATCAAGAAAGCCGCCGAACGCGCCGCCGGTTATGGCGACAATTGCACGCTGGCGATAGTCAAACTGATCGAGGTGCCGCCTGAAGTGAAAACTTATACGGTGCAAAAAATGCGCCGGGCGGTATAAAGTAGAGCGAGGTATAGCGTCGATGTAGCGTCTGGATTTGCAATGCAAAAAGGATTGAACCTGCTCTGCACTTCAATCCTTTTTGCATTGATGCGTTAGACGTTGTAAAAAAATAATTTGGTCGTCTTTTCATCCCCTAGCGCCGCGCGCACTGCGCCAAATCAACGGTCGCGCCTACTTCGAACGCCAAGTTCAGCGCCAGTTTTTAAGATTTGAAACGATAGATGTTGCCCAAACGCTGGGTCGTCGAACGCAGTTTTGGCTGGCTCGCCCGTTGCCGCCGCTTGCTGCGTGACTTCGAACGGCTCGCTGACGTGATGGTCGGCATGCACATGATTGCGTTCGTAGGCGTCATGTTGCGTCAAGTTATTCAGTTGTTTTGGGATAGTTCATAACAGCCTCTAAGTCTATTTCTATGTCCTTAGATATCCAGTTAGAAAATCACTAAAAATTGTCAGGAGTATTCTGCGAGAAGTACCAATGACTTCGTTCTCGGAGCTCCTTCAAGTGCCAAAATCTCATTTGGATTTCAAACTTTTCAACATACATAATCGCTTCCTGATTCTTAGACAGACTGTAGTAGTAGTCAGATGCTCTAAGCCCAGAATTTGGCTTTGTTTTTGCGCAGTAGCCAAGGTTGTAAGACGCTGTTCCGTGACCAAAATTTGAAGCTTTTACATACAGCTCTATTGCTTTTTTAGTACAAACTTCCTGATCATCAAGGTCCAACGCGTAAGCTACTACTGCAGGTATATATCCAGTGGAATATGCTTTGTTGGTCCACATTACGCCAAGCTCCTTATTCTTCTTTACTCCAGTGCCCATTCGAAAAGCTTGAGCAATAAAATACTGTGCTTCTGGAATTCCAACCTCCGCGGCATAGAGGAAGTGCTTGAATGCTTCCTCATCGAGCAAGGCGCTATTATTCCTTTTTATAACATCAACTCCAGCGTTAAAACGATTTTCTGGAGACAATTCAGGTGTTGCACAGCCATAAAGGAAAAGGATGACAACAACAAATATTAAAGATTTAATATTTAAGATAAACATTATTTATAACCTTATGAATTTTATTCCGCGCTTGAATAGTAAATTTTATTTACGTGACTTACGGATTTTGCATTTAAAACTAGACGAAAGTATAGATTTTAGTTTTCTGAGCTACGTAACGCGCGGATGAGCTGCGAGGACGGCCGGAGCGGCGCCTGCGAAGCAGAAGCCACGGAGGGAACCGGCGTGGTCTTTTGCCCCAGAGAATGGCTCCCAAAGAGAAGACCTGCAAAGTCCACGCCGGCCGCCCGCAGTCGGCTCGATCCGCTGGTTATGCGGCGGCGCACCGACGTTCAAAGCCCGCACCTCTTCATGCCTCACCTTACGCACTCTTTTTGGGGGGGAAGAATATCCTAGCTTCGAAATAGGCCACCAATCCCACATAGGCACCTTCAAGCACTAAGTGCCCAAGCCCAAAAAAGGAGACTTCATTCTGGAGACGCCAGACCTGGACGAGGCATTGAACGGCCCAGAGACTGTTTGCCACAACAAGGGCGGCTAGGAGTCCAAGTGAAACACGAATCCCTTTCCGGAATAAAAGGAAAAGCGCTCCTGCAAATAGACCGTACCCGATATTCGCGGAAGCAATGAAGCGCGCAAATTCCAGGGTCCATTGATTTAGCGGTTGAAGGACGGGAATCAGCGCCCATGTCAGAAACCCCGCCGTCAAACCGGAGACAGAATCAAAGGCTAAGATAAAGCGCATCCTCTTCAGTGAATCCATGTTCGCTGCCATATAGGGGAGAAGATGGGTACGACGATATTGGAAATGTAGGCATTTCCGAGCCACCTCTGACCAACCCTGCTAGGTCAAAGCGCAGTATTCTGTGCAGCCGGAGGCTAGCACACACTTTGAAATAGCGCCTGATTGTCAACCCAAGGCCACCAGAGCCTTACAAAGAGGTCCCACATTCCGCCCGTATAACGCCTGAATTAAGCCGAGTCGAGAAGCGGCTTCGGCTTGAATGAATTGTTAGGCGGCGCCCCAGAAGAGCGAGATGCCGCCGATGGCAAACAGTACCAGCCACGACAGGTGCTTGCCGCGGGTGATGATCAGCGGCAGCAGGCCAGATACGATGGAAGTCAGGCCGATGGTCTGAGCCGCACTGAACGAAGTAAGTTGACCTTGACTAATCTGCACCAGCAGAGCCGCAAACCCGAACCAAGCGACGGTTGTAATGTGCCAAGCGAAGCGAAGAGTTTGAACCGTGAACTGGGTACTGCCGAAAATCTGGGGCAGATCCGCCCGGCGAAATAGCCGCACGAGGATGTACCGCTCACCCAGGATGGAGTGCGCCAAGCCCAGGAAAACGATGAGAATAGCTGCAAGTAGCATCATTGGCCGATAGCCGCCTAACAACCAAAATAAGGTGCCGACGCACCGGATGTGAAATAAGAACGCACTATACGCACGGAGGTCACCTTGATTGTGTAGTTATGTGAAGCATGTGGAATGCGTTCTTCACGACTCTAGTTCTCTGTTTTGATTGCTAACGCCGATGGTGTTAGGCAGCCGACTATCGCCGGAGCCTCGTGGATGAGGCTGTCGTTTTCGATGGCCGCGACCATGAAAAGCGCAAAGTCTATGCGGCGTGTGATATTACTTTTTAGAACGGGGTCACCAACGTGCCTGCTCCACACTGGTAAGCCTTGGCTCTCGCCTTCTTCGAGATCACTGCCACGAACTACTGTCCAACGAGCATCACTGCGGAATATTCGCTCGCACGCCTCCACTTGGTCATCGAGTTCGGCGAAGCGAGCAAGACGTGCGATCGGGCTAATGATCTTTATAAGCGCCTTGAGCTTCCACGAATACACATCCTGGCCGTCGCGCGTGATGTGCCACCCACACGAAAAGACGAGACGTGCGCTTGAATGTGCGTAGTCAAGAACCGCTTGAGCCGTTCCAGACGCGTATTGCTGAACGCCCCACGGAGCGAGTACTACCAGCACCCCGTCGCATCCTGCGACAGCCTTCTTGATAACCTCGCGGTCGTTAGTTGCACCGGGAATGACTGTAATACGTCCCTTAAACTTATTGAGCTTGCCTACACTACGCTCACGGCACACTCCAACCACTTCGTAGCCCCGATCAAGTGCATGCTGCGTCATATATTGGCCGAGTTTTCCAGATATACCCACGATGCAAATCTTCTTCATAGCAATCCAATTGGCGGCTGCACATAACGTTCGGCATGAGCGGCGTGGCGCGGGAGGCAAGCCGCGCCACTGAAGAAGTGCTTGCACACTAGACCAGGGATACCGGCCAGTTCACTGGTGACAAGTTCTTCCAGCGCATTTAAGTACGGTTGGGTCACGAGAAATCCTGATGGACGGTTAACGTAACGTTGAGGGGCGTGCCGCTTTAGGCGCGTCCCTCTCGAACGCCATGTTAGCTTGTGCGCCCGATTTAAGGAGAATGCTGTTGGCGCGGCGTATAAATACCCAATGCCATATCCAGAAAACGATGGCAACTAAACTCGCTACCGAGCCGATCTGGTTGGGAAGAAGAGAGACCACCTGTGCGGAACACCAACCTACTCCTGAAATCATTCCAAATGACTTGAAGTTGGCGAGCACTGGATTAACTGCCGCCTCAGCTTTCAGCGACTTGGCTACATTGCATACGATGAAAAAGTCTTCGATAAAATTGTATGGTAAAAGAAACATCAGCCATACGCTGCTTGGCTTTGCTTTTCTCGACGCTGTTGAAACTAGCTTGAGAGATCTGATGAGGTCTAGGGCGTATAAAAGAATCAGCAACAAGAACACTGCAAGGGCGACCACAGACCCAACTGGGCCGAAAATCTTTAACTCACCAAGGATGCCCCCAGAGATATCAGGATGTAAGAATGGATAAGCAAGACCGACCCCAATCGGGATGCTAAGTATGATTTTGAGTAGAGTAAGCAAGGATATCCTCATTGCAAGCTAACGCTTGAATTAAGCCGAGCCGCTAAGCAGCTTCGGCTTGAATGAATTGTTAGGTACTTTGCCCGCGCCTGGCCACTGAACGAAGGACGGCGAACGTAGTGATGAGAAATAGGGCAGTGGCTAAATGTTTGAGTACTACCT
>JAZKIX010000068.1:0-9801 GCA_040384645.1 Pseudomonadota bacterium
ATAATTTTCGGCTGTTTGGTGATATAGCTCAGTTGGTTAGAGCACAGCACTCATAATGCTGGGGTCGGTGGTTCAAGTCCACCTATCACCACCAAGAACACGTTTCAAGAAGTTCAGCGACGTACATTAAACCCGCAACTCTCCCAGTGAGAATGCGGGTTTTTTGTTTTCCAGGCGTTTTTAACGACCACTGACATCCAGAATTTTCCAGTTGGAGCAACTGGCGCACAGTCTCGGAAAAGGCCAGCGCGGGATTCACGGCGTCGCAGGTTCGGGCAAGACCCTGATCCTCATCTACTGCGCCAACCAACAGCTTTACGCCCAATCCGACAGTCCGAGCCACAGGTGCCACTTTCACAGCTAAGCAGCTACGCCCAGTCTTTTCGGCCAATGAATCGCCCGTCAAATAAGCCTTGTCTCATTGATAAATTGTCTTGTTACAAAAAATTGGAAAAGGCCTCTTGTTCTTCAAATTGAAATGCTGCCGTTGAAAATATAGTGATGGATGTCTTCATTGACCTCATTGGCAACTTCAACTTGGGCGTATGAATCCCATGAAAACTAGGGATTATTATCAGGTGCTCGGCGTCGAACGCACTGCATCGACGGCGGACATCAAGAAAGCGTACCGGAACCTTGCGCGCCAATTGCATCCTGATGTTTCCGCGGACCCTCAAGGTGAAGAAAAATTTAAGGTCGTGGCGCTAGCCTATGCGACGTTGAAGAATCCCGAGAAACGTCGGCTCTACGACAAACTTCACAAACCTCCCGCCCAGGTACATCGTTCGCCACCGCCAGACCAGCAGGGACGAAATGAACCCCGTGCCAAAGACTTCGAAGATTTCGGCGCTACCGATATGCCGAACGCTGCCAAGTCACGTGCTCGTGACCAACAGCGAACGCAACAGCAGGCACCGGAGCCGGTGCCCGGTGAAAACCATGAGGTGTCCATGGCTGTCTCGCTGGAACAAATCTTCAATGGCGGTAGAGCCGAGGTTACTGTGACCGCGTCAGAATACGACGCACGCGGCTTTTCCCGGCGTGTGTCGCATATTTACCAAGTAACCATTCCTAAGGGAGTAAGGGAAGGGCAACGTCTGCGGCTTGCCGGCAAAGGCGACGCAGGCCGCAACGGCGGTGCACCAGGCGACCTGCACATCGTCCTGACGATCAAGCCACATGCCCTATATCGCATGAAAGAGCGAGACTTATACCTCGATCTTCCCCTCCTACCCAGACTGGCCGCAATGGGCGGAACCGTCGAAATACCTACCTTGGCCGGCCCCGTGTCATTGAATATCAGGGCAGGCACCACTTCTGGAAAACATCTGCGCCTTGCGAAACGCGGATTGCCGTCGCTGCATGGCGATGCGGGTGATCTGTATGCAGTCGTGCGAATAGTGGTGCGGGACGGAAAGCATACATTTGAACAGGAACTGAAAGCGCAACTTGCCGCCATGTCAGCAGCGAGGTCGAATTCAAAAGGATCGGCATCGCTTTGACGATGCAAGCGATGCCGGCCGCTTTAAATTCGCAATAAAACGGCTGTTGGCATGTGAGCCCTGTCATCGGCTCCCGCCGAAAATCGCGCCGAAGCAAGCTTGAATTTATATTCTTATAAATCAACGGCTTAAAAGGTTTTCTTAAAAGAACTAACCCCGCCTCTCCCCTTCTTCAAAAATGCACCGGCATTCAGCCCGCAAAGCTTGCTGCATCTAAAGAAGTGCTGATGTATTCCAACAGTCATTTAGTCTGACTCTTTAGCCCGACCCAATAGAATCAATGACTTATCTATTTGCAGTCGATTAACAGTTAAATAAATTAGCACTTCCACAATGACTAAAGGTAATATGCATCGAACCGCCCGGAGAAAGATGCATGGCTACACTGATTCCCGCCATCGGTTCATGCGTGTCGCGCATGACGTCCGGTGAGAAGCGATTTGCAACCCGTCTGGAAGACAAATTGGAAGACGACTACCTATGCTGGTACGACGTCTCCATCGGCGAGCGCACGCAGCATCCAGACTTTGTCATATGCCATCCCAGCCGTGGCTTGCTGATCCTTGAGGTCAAGGACTGGAAGCTCGACACCCTGCACAGCATCGACAAGCAGCATGCAGCGATCCTGACCGATCAAGGCATCAAGCATGTACTCAATCCGCAAGAACAAGCACGGCAATACATGTTCGCGGTGACCAACAAGCTGGAACGCGATCCGCAACTGATCTGGCCCAGCGGCTCCTTGAAAGGCAAGCCGCGCTTCCCCTACGGCCATGGCGTCGTTTTCGCCAACATCACACGCAAGCAATTCGATGGCGCCGATATGGGCGACGTGCTGCCGCCGCATCTGGTGATTTGCCAGGACGAGATGACCGACAGCGCCGATGTCGAAGCATTCCAGAAGCGACTATGGGACATGTTCCCGGTCAAATTCACGCTGAAGCTATCCTTGCCGCAGATCGACCGCATACGCTGGCACATGTTTCCGGAAGTGCGCATCCCGGCGCAGCCAGACCTGTTTGCCGAGCCGGGCCAGACCGCGACCGAGATCCCGGAGATATTGCGCGTCATGGACATCCAGCAGGAGCAGCTGGCGCGCAGCCTCGGTGAAGGCCATCGCGTCATTCACGGCGTCGCAGGCTCAGGCAAAACCCTGATCCTCGGCTACCGCGCAGAACATCTGGCAAAGATCAGCCAGCGCCCGATTTTGATCCTTTGCTATAACAAAACGCTCGCCACCAAGCTGGCGCAGACCATGGAAATGAAAGGCCTGCAAGACAAGGTCAACGTGGTCAACTTCCATGCATGGTGCGTGCGCCAGTTAAATACTTATAACGTCGGCACACCGCCATCCAGCAAAGACACGTCCGCTTTCTTCGAAGCCTGCGTGGAGAAGGTGATCCGCTCCGTCGATCAAAAGCTCATCCCCGGCGAACAATACGGCGCGGTGCTGATCGATGAAGGCCACGACTTCAAACCGGAATGGTTCAAGCTCGTGGTGCAGATGATCCACCCCGAGTCCAATTCACTGCTGGTGCTGTACGACGATGCGCAATCGATCTACAACGGCCCGAAAAAACTGCGCTTCACCTTTTCCAGCGTCGGCGTGCAAGCCAAGGGCCGCACCACCATCCTCAAACTGAACTACCGCAACACGGCGGAAATCCTCTCCGTCGCCCGTGCATTTGCGGACGAGCTGCTATCGCCGAACGATACCGAAGAAGACCAGGCACCGACCGTGCAACCAATGAGCACTGGCCGGCGCGGGCCAAAGCCGCTATTGATCAAGCTGCCGACCATCAAGGATGAGGTGGAATTTCTCGCCACAAAACTACTGGAAGCAAGCAGGACCGGCATGCCGTGGAACGACATGGCGATCATCTATCGGCACAAGGGAATCGGCTACAAGCTCGTCGATGCGCTGAACCACAAATGCATTCCATTTCAATGGCAACAGGATAAAAACCATTCCTACTCGCCGCTGCACGACAGCGTGAAGCTGATCACGATGCACAGCAGCAAAGGGCTGGAATTTCCGCTGGTGTGCATTCCCGGCATCGGCGCGCCGACGAAAGAGAAAGAGGATTTGCAGGATGAAGCGCGCTTAATTTATGTGGCGATGACGAGGGCGACGCAGGAACTGGTGATGACGCATGGGGATGCGTCGGTGCTGGGGGAGAAGATGGCGAAGGCGATGGGTGTACTGGAGGTGATGTGATGGCTGACTTTTTTGCTAAGTGACGGGCGCCTCGAAACAGATATCGTGTTTGCTATTTATGTCGCGTCCGACCCGACATGTGCATTGGGTTTCACACTATGCTCAAATATTGACGAGCGATTGCTGCAGATAGTAATGGAGTAACTTGAAAGTCAACTATCGACCGGAAGGGCATCTTCGCGACACCTTCGTACTCGACTGCTATGCAGCGATTGTGGCCATTCGATAAGACCTTTAATGACTAGTATTGTGCCAAAAAAGAAAGATTTCTTAATAATTACTTTTGAGATACGCTGTTCAAAATCCAATTCAACTCTCGCGACCCTATGATCGAATTCACAAAAAAATCTGATAAAAAGAATCTTATTCTGTTCGTCCATGGATTCACGGGCGGATCGGAAACATGGAAGAATGAGGTACACGGCTCTTATTATGATCAACTTTCTAAAATCAAATTTATAGACGAGAATTTTGACATTGCTAAATTTGAATACTTTAGCAAACTATTAAATTTATTTGCGACCACGAGCTCTACGCTGAAATGGTTATCAAATATATTCGCGACAAAAATACTTAAGTCTGAGTCAAATTTGGGCATCGGCGAGATCGCACAACTACTAAGAACGCAAATTCGATTTAACTTAAAGGATTACGAAAATGTAATCATTGTTGCGCATAGCATGGGCGGCCTCGTAGCCAAAACATGTGTGATTGGTGACATGAAAGAATACGATCAGACCAAAATTAAATTAATAATGTCACTGGCTGTCCCTCATTTGGGCAGCGATATTGCTACATATAGTTCGCTGTTGAGCGGCAATCTACAAACTAAAGATCTCACGCCTCTGGGGAAATTCCTGCCAGATCAAAACAATCAGTGGCTTCAGCTCGAACATAAGCCTCCCATAAAGTATTTTTATGGCACTTATGATAACGTCGTAACCAAGCAGAGTGCTGTGGGAACTGATGTTACGCCACAAGACATAATTGCTTGCGACGACAATCACACGTCTATTTGTAAGCCCGCTGGGCAAACAAGTATTCCTATCGTAGCCGTGATCCAATTTTTGCAAGAATTCATAAACGAACCTCCAAAAGGAAATCTAGAATTTCATAAACTGGCTGATGAATCGCAGTTTTCAGATGAGTACTTTGCATTAAAGTTACTTGTGGCTGGTGTTCATACCGCTACTGTAAAACACTCGAAAGAACATTTTTTAAACGCTGAATACGCCAGAAAATTTTTCAGTAATAGCGCTGACCAAAGAACACTCTTGGATTTGTACTCCAAAATTCGGACGATATATCAGGACTGCTACGACAATCACGCAAGTAATGAAGAGATTAATTCCGGCAAGCTTGTTGCTGAAGTTCATCAGAAGATTGTTAGCGAGGATTCGGGTTATCTGAAAAGCGCATTACCTCTTATTCAAGCCCTACATAAAAAAGGAATGTTGCACCAACTGGCAAATGATATGTCAGACGACATTTGGTGGAGCGATAACCGGTCTGTGGAAGCATTAGAGAACATAAAAAACGTCGCAGGCAGCGCTAATGGAAAATAAGATTCCCTATATAAATCCAGATCAGGATGTCAATATCAATATTGGAATATTGATGCTTGTGATCCTATTTTTAGGGAAATCAATTCGCGGAATTCCTCTGCTTAACAATGACCGGTTGCTTTTGTTCCTCTATATTATGAAAAACCCAGTAATTTTAGATAACGTTTTGGAACAAGTAGGGCGTAGGGAAATTTCCTTAACGAACATAGAATCATATTCTGTTGGAAGCATCGCTGTAAATCTCGATCCACTTTTTGATCGAGCTTGGCTTAAGAGTCTCTTGATGCGACTATCTGCGATGGATTATCTAGATGTTACATACAGGAAAAACGATGGGTTTATGTATTTACTCACTGAGACTGGAAGAAAAGTTGCCGAAAATATTAGTGGTCCGCATTTTGATCGTCTTAAAGAGTATCTTAAAAATCTGGATACATTGAAGTCGGAATCGACACCAAACTTGAACCGCCTGCTTAACAATATATTCCGGCATTAAAAAATGACTAATCACTCCAGCATTATCGTTAGAAAATTAATATTAGTAGGTCACCGTAAGGACTATCAACTTTCGTTCGAAGCAGGTATCAATATTATCTATGGCGATTCCGCGACTGGCAAATCTAGCATCTTGGAGCTGATAAATTATCTCTTGGGCTCGTCAAAGTTTATTTACGATGAGGAAATTGAAACGTCGGTAAAGTATGCTGCACTTGAAGTAGAGCTGAATGGAGTAACCTATTCGGTAAAACGGGATATTTTTTCTCCGAACAAACAGATAGAGGTTTATGCGTCAGATTTCTCTTCGGTTACTAATATATTTCCCAAGAAATATGCACCTAATTATTCGGCAGGTGAAGGAGAAGACGGCTTCTTTTCTGATTTTTTGCTAGAGTCGCTAAACCTCCCAGTGCTTAAGGTTCGCGAGGCACCGTCGCAATCTGATTCACCGATGATACGACTGAGCTTTAGAGATCTTTTCAAATATCTCTACCTGAAGCAGGATGACGTTGGCAGTAAACAGTTATTAAGCATTGCTAATGGTGCTTTGTATTCTAAGAATAAGCAGACATTTCGATACATTTTCAATCTTTTAGATTCGAGCATAACCGAGCTCGAGCAGGATATTTCAAATGTAAGCACAAAAAAGGCGGCGTTGGAACGAAAGTACAAATCGGTTTCCGAGTTTCTTAGGGAAACGCAAATTGAGACTGCGATAAACCTGAGCGACCAAAGCAATGAGCTTCAAGCTCAGGCTAATTTGTTGAGTACGGAGCTTCAAAGGATCAATTCATCAATGGTGGCCAACAACGAAACTTACTCTTTCTTGAAAGATTCATTAGATGTGTTCTCCATAAAGTTAATGGCTGCAAACGGGGCACGGAAAGAAAGCCAACAATCGGTCGAGCGTTTCTCTAGACTAAAAAATGATTACATTAGTGACATCGAAAAACTCAAAGGAATACAAAACGCGCGGATTATCATCGGAGTTCCCACCAATGCCGCCTTTAATTGTCCGATTTGTGACACCCAAGTCGATCTCGCATGCATTAAGGAAGCTTACAAAATAGATGAGAGTGACAAGGCCAACCATGAAATCAACGCGCTAACCCGGCGTATTCGGGACTTAGACAACTTAATTCAAGGCGAGAGGGATAAACTCTTCAATCTGAATCAAGAGAGCGAAGTGCTCGCGCAAGATCAAGCCAAGGCGCGGCAACTTCTTGATGAGGAGTCACAGCAAATGATCACGCCCTATCTTTCTGAGCGCGATGGTATTGCTGCAGAGTTAGCAACAGTGAACGAAAAAATAAGGCAATCAGGCCATTTGTTAAAAATACGGAATCAGCAACAGTTAATTTTTGCAGAAATAGAAAAATTAGAATTTAATATAGCAGGATTGCAAGAAAAATTAAGTAACTTGCGTAAGGATGCTCCGTCTATAACGGAAATACTTGAGAGTCTCGGTGATCTTCTTCGTAAATTTTTAGTGACAGTGAATATCAAAGATCCTCGTAATATAGCTATTAATTCGTCGAACTTCCTTCCGATATTGCGAAATCGGAACTACGTCGATATCACATCAGGAGGCCTTCGAACGATTCTATCGATAGGCTACTTTTTAAGCTTATTTGAGCAGTCGTTCTTACGTACCGCCAACATGCCTGCTTTTCTTATGATAGATACTGTTGGAAAATATTTAGGTAAAACGCAGTCAAAATATAATGAAACGGTTCGAACCGATGACGAAAAGGAGAATGTTTCGGATCCACTTAAATACAGCAATATGTATGAATACATGATCAGTTTGGCTGATCGTGCGGCTGTTAAGGGGATCCCGTGTCAAATAATCTTGGTTGATAATGACGTACCTTTGGCAATTCAACAGAAATACGCTGGTTTCGTTACAGCACACTTTAGTTCAGAAGGCGAAAACGGCCTTCCGTTTGGCCTTATTGATGACGCCCACTTGCAGAAAAATTAAAATTTAGCACGGTAGGGCGGATGAGGCCAGTCCGTATTCTCATCAAATTCGATGCTGATCAAGGTGGCGATGTCGGAAGTTGAAACCCGTTTTGAACGTGCCCAAGTCTTGCAGCAGGCATTGTGGTCCGAAAGCTAAACATAACTGATCTCTTTGAAGCGAAAGCCAATTTGTCCAATCAAATTGTTTGCCCATCGTTATTGGACAAATAAAATTACTAAACTAATCTTGACGTCTTTTCTATTAATTAATTAATTAATATTGTCCAATATATTCAAATGTCCAATAAAAATGGACGCCAGACAAAAATGGACAAAATGCCTGCCGCCGAGAAAGAAACGCTGCGTACCGCCATTAAGGAGGCGCAGCGCAACGGTTTGGCAATCGAGCTAATCAAAGCAGCTCCCAAAACAACGCCTCCTCAAGCCGATGCAGTGGTGCGTGTTCGCCACGGCGGACAAGAAACGCTTTACCTGGTGGAGTGCAAACGCAATCTGCGTCCTGCCAACCTTGGCGTCACCCTGCACCAGATGAATCGCCGCGGCCAGCCAGCGATGCTGATCAGCGATTATATTGCGCCCGATCTAGCCGAAACGTTAAAGGAACGCGGCATCCCTTTTCTGGATGCGGCAGGCAATGCTTATATCAAGCAGGCCAACCTGCTGATCTGGATAAAAGGGCAAAAGCCTGCCGCCAAAGCGACCGTCATCACCGCTGGACGCGCTTTCCAGCCGACCGGCCTGCAAGTGATCTTTACCCTGTTGTGCAATCCGCAGGCAGTCAACCTGCCTTATCGCGATCTGGCAAAAATGGCGGGCGTGGCGCACGGCACCGTTGGCTGGGTGATTCCGGACCTGCAGCAGCTCGGCTTTGTGTGCGACTTGCAAGGCAAGCGCGGCACCCGGCGCTTGTTCGGGCATGAACGCTTGCTGAATCAGTGGGCGGATGCCTATGCCCGTGTATTGCGGCCGCGCACCTTGATCGGCCGCTACTACGTTACAGGCTTCGACGGATGGAAAACTTGGCCGCTTGCGGAATACGGCGCCCTTTGGGGAGGCGATGCTGACCGACTATTTGCGCCCCGGCGAATTGACGCTCTACGCGGAAAAGATGCCTGGCCTGCTGGCAGCGCGGCAAAAGTTTATGAAGGAAGCTGATCCTAACAATCCGGCCGCGGTGGAAGTGCGCAAGCGCTTTTGGAATTTCCCCGGCGACCAAGAACATGGCAAGACGGTGCCGCCATTGCTGGTCTACGCCGACGTCTTGGCAACCGGCGATGCGCGCTGTATTGAAACCGCACAGATGATTTATGACGGCTATGTCGCTCGACTTTTCACGCAAGATTGATCTTGTTCCGCGGGCTAGCGTCGTGCAGGCTTTGCAAGTTTTGAATCGCTGCGCACTGCGTTGCTTGGTTCAGACCAGTTCTCTGGAAACCCGGTCCGGCAATTCACAAGCTGCGCCACAAGGCAACCGGACACCGTTTGGATATCGTGCCATTCGGCGGCATTGAAAATACGGACCGGACGATCAGCTGGCCGCCCGACCATCACACCGTATTCGATTGCTTTGGCGCGCTGCGCACCAATAACGTCGCGGATCGAAAATCGCCGTTAAAGTGGCATAGGACGTGAAAATATACTCGCTGGTGTATTTTTTAAGACGCAATGAAAACGTGCGGGATAGGCATGATATTGGCATATACTCCCTATAAAAATGCGGAATTGTCAATTTTCTGACGCTTTCGACGTATTGACAGGGGCTGCCACATCAGTGCGCGCCACGTGTGGTTTTTTGTAGCTGTCGATCAGGCGGCGGTGCCTGTCGAGGCTTGCCAGTTTCATGCTGGTTGGCGTCAAGCCGTAGAAGCGCACGCTGCCATCCACTGAACCGAGCACTACGTCCATCCGCGCATTGCCGAATATCCGGCGGAAATTAACTAGTAGACCGTCCAGATGAATTTGTAGGGTGTACGGGCCGCCAAGGCCGTGCACACCGATAAAGTTGCAGCTCACTTGGTGCGCACGGCCTCGG
>JAZKIX010000068.1:9811-23570 GCA_040384645.1 Pseudomonadota bacterium
CGACGTCATAAAATCGGCACTGAGTTCCGGAATGCACCACTGCTGGCTTTGCCATGGCTTGATGTGGATTTTAAAAATGCGCCCCACCGTTGCTTGACTGATTAATTCGGCACAACTCAATTCGACCAACTTTTCGGCCAACAACCGTTATGCAATAAATTTAACTGGACTAACTACTGCTTGCAATCCGTTCGCCAAATTAAAATAGTTTGATTATCTTTCCAGCGCATTGTCAGAAAAATTATCAACACGCCATTGCACCAAAGTACTATATTGTCAGTTAAATGAAGCAGGTACATTAAGACCCGACAACTCACTTGTGTGGCTCGTGATGACTAACACGCGTATAAAAAAATTGAGAAAAAATCCCCGGGATTTGGCCTGCTTGTCATGGTGACACCATTTTTCACGATGAATACGCGGACACCCGTTTCGTATGGATTAGACCCCGAGCTGCGTAAAGAGCGGCTGCGCTTCTTGCTTAAAAATTCATCTGCATTCCATCAACGTGAATCCGTCACCCCAGCTATGAGCGCGTGTCATGAATGACATGCAGCATACAGCCCCAGCACAGGGCGCTCGCAGTCAGCCCGAAGCATTATCAGCCGCTGGTATGCATCGTGGCCTGGTGGTGGGGGTGAAGGATATTCCAGACAAAGAGCAACTTGTGCTGCGCTCGTTGCTGCGGGTCATGGATGGTAAAAACGACTTGAAGTTGACGTTCAGCGACACGCTATCGGATTGCAATGTCGTGTTGGTGCCGGCGCATTGGACTTCGCGACTTCCTCCCACCTGTGTGAGCGTGCATCTGATTCCCGAGGACGCGCCGGCCGATACTGCCCATCATCCAGGTCTGTCGATACGCGCACCGCTGCGCTTAACCAATACCAGCATATTGCTACGTGCGGCGGCTGAACTCTTGGCCCACGGTGCAGCCCTTTTACGATCACCCAATGGTCTCGCTCCCCTGCTCGACACGCTGTTGCGGCATATCATGTCGAGGGAACGACGCATCACGGTATTGCCGCTCAAAGATGGCCGCGAAATCATCGTGAACTTCCTTGACGACCGCTATTACAGTCTCTTTCCAGTCGAGGAATTGCTGAAAGGCCGTTTTAGCCTAGATGAACCGCGCCGTGCAAGCGACGCCGAGATCGCCGCCTTGGTAGGGCAGGAAGGCGGCCGGTTGCGCGAATTGCTCTGGCTTGCGACAAACCGGCTCAGTGATTCAACCGAACCTGGCGCCACGCTTTCCGGTCATTTTCGTTTGCTGCGCTGGCCGGACACGATGGCCCTGACACGCCCAGGCTTCCCTATGCTGGCGGCACTGTTGACCAGCCGCCCCCAAACCATCGAAAAAGCTTGCGCGGCCAGTGGTGCAAGCGTTACGGCAATCAGCTGGTTTTTGCGAACCAATCTAGCTCTCGGTATTGCTGAATCCGTCGAGACCTTTGAGGCCCCGGAGCCAGCCCTCAACCTTAATGTGCCCCATGCAGACCCAGCGCCGTCAATGCTAAGTCGCATTCGCGAGCGGTTAAAGCTATGGTGAACCTATTCCTCCCGAATTCCAACGAATTGAAGATCCTCTTTACCGGCACAGTTGGTGCTGGCAAGACGACTGCCATCAGCGCAATCAGCGAGAAAGTCACGCTATCGACCGACGTCCCGATGAGCGAAGGCGCAACCGAAAGCAAGAGCCAGACGACCGTCGGCTTCGACTATGGCGAATGTGAACTGGCCGATGGATTTTCCTTGCACCTGTATGGGACGCCAGGCCAGGAGCGATTCCGCTTCATGTGGGACATCTTGGCCAAAGGCGCATTTGGGCTGATTGTCCTGGCCGATCATTCACGACCGGATCCAGTGGGCGACGTGATTGGCTACCTGAAAGCTTTCGCGGGCCATTTCCCAGCCCGTCGTACAGTCGTGGGCGTGGGACGGTTGAACGAACGTCCCTCGATCGGCATCGAGCACTACTGTGAACGCTTGGCGCAGGCGGGATTCAACGTTCCGGTGCTGGAAACCGATGTTCGTAAGGCAGAGGACGTCCGTCTGCTTTTATCCATCTTAGTTAGCATGGCGGAGGTAGAAATTGAATAAGACAAACCAAACGCTCACTGAAGTGCAAAGAAAAGACCTGACAGCTTATTGCACGGTGCTGTTGAATGATTTTTGCGCTAAAACAGCTGGCGTTCAAAGTGCCACCATTGCTACATTCGACGGCGTAACCGTGGCCTCTACCATCATCGGCAAAACTGAGGGCGACAAGATTTCTGCGATGTCCAGCTCAATCTCTGCGCTCGCAGCGGCACTGACCAACGAAGTCAAGCATCCTGAGCCGGATCGCGTGCTGCTCGAGTCAGAGCATGGCCGAATCATTTTTATCAAGGTACCTGCTGCCAGCGTAGGTATGGTTTTCACGGCGGTGACCAATCACAACGCCGTACTGGGCACGCTGCTCTGGAACTGTCGCAGTACGTCAGAAAGGCTGGCTGCCTATGCATCAAAATTTCTCGGCTAATCAGAGCACGCACCCGCACGTTTTCATGACGGCGGAATCGGCAATTTTGCCAACAACCTAAAGGAGTCGACATGTCAACACCAAAAGAAATGCTCAACGAACTGATGCAAGTTGAAGGAGCCATGTGTGCCGCACTGGTCGATTACAGCAGCGGCATGCTGCTGGAATCGGTTGGTAGCGGCGTTGACATGGAAGTGGCTGCGGCTGGAAATACCGAAGTAGTACGCGCCAAAATGAAAGTCATGAAATCGCTGGGTCTCAGCGATACCATCGAAGACATTCTGATTTCGCTTGGCAAGCAATACCACATCATTCGTCCTGTCGAGAAACACTCAGGTCTGTTCATCTATTTCGTTCTGGACCGCGCCCGTGGCAACTTGGCCATGGCTCGCCGCAAAGTGCTTGACGCTGAAGCTAAGTTAGCGATCTAAATCGCCTTTTTAGACTTATCTAGCGAATGAGGCTCTGCATGTTCAATGCATGCAGAGCTTTTTTATTTTTCGCTGCCGGTTGTTTTCTGCCGATATTGCGTGCCAATATCAGTGAAGCCAGCAGTGAAGCTAGTAGACCGACCAGGTGAAAAAATTGGATGAGATAAGTAGGGTGCGCCGTGCGCACCAAGTGAGCCGCAACGTTATCGGTGCGCACGGCCTTGGCGGCCCCGCACACCCTACAAATTCATCTGGTTGATCTACTAGGGTCAGTTCTAACTTTCCGACATTTGTTTCTGCTGGAGGGATAAACGACACCATCGCATCTCACCATTATTCGTAGCCCTAACTGGCAGTTGCCGCCACATTGGCCCGCGCTCTATGTAGTTTGTTGTAGCTGTCGATCAGGCACCGGTGACTGTCGAGCCACCAGTTACATATATTGGTTGATGTAGCCACCTGTCCGCTTGTGGCCGGACTGCGTGCGGTGCGCAATCGGGAAATTTTTGTAGCGCCGGACTTTGCCACCATAATGGCGGAAATTTGTTAATGAAATGCCAGAACGCAGGGCAATTTCAATACCGTATGCCAGTCGATCTTGCAGTCGGAAATGGTAGAAATCCGCAATTGTTTCAATCCGATTGCGGATTTTTGTTTAGATTTAATACGTGTTGTGAAGGTGCCCGATGCCAATTTCCAGCAAGATCATTTTGTGGTTTGACCGCCGTTTCCCCCACTTCGGTTTACGGCAAATTCTGGATCATGCGCTTATCCGCAAATTGCGGGCGCAAGGGGCGCATATCGGTCAACATTGCCGGATCTATAGTCCCTTGACTTCGACCGAACCGTATTTGATTACGATGGGCGATTGGGTTGGGATCGCAGGCGGGGTCAAGTTACTGACCCACGATGCGGTTGCGCGTAAGCTAAGGGCGCACCGGCCATTGGCACAGTCTTTTGGCCGGATCACAATAGGCGACGATTGTTTTATCGGCGAAAACGCTGTCTTATTGCCCGGGACAACTCTTGGCAGCCATTGTATTGTCGCCGCTGGCGCTATTGTGCGTGGTACATTTCCGGCCAATTCTTTGGTCGCCGGCAACCCTGCCAAAGTGATCGGGCGCGCCAGCCTTTTGCTTAAGCTGTTTGATAAGCGCGCCAGCACACTCGATACTTTCGGCCTGCCAGAAAAAGCTCGTCGCGCCAAAATCTTGGCGCACTTTCGAAATGAAGATGCAATGCATTCAAAATTAACCGTGATCAAACACAAAATCTGAAACGAATTTCAAGCCCGGCGTGCGCGCCAAGGCAATGCACTGGCTAAAATTGCACGTCGCTTACGACGATACGCATCCATGGGAAGCACTTGAAATTATTTGCACCTTAATAAGGCGGAACCAAAGTACGTCAAATTATTGGAACAATGCGTTATCAATAGCTACGAGTTCATGACACTTTCGCTGGATCACTGTTTGGCAGCGCATGACGTCAAAACACGCCAGATGGCGGCGGGGTAATAGAAACTACCTTGAGTCAGCGTAGGTATAAGAATTACCGATTTAGACCTGTGCGGCTTTGCCAAGGAGTAGCCAGCACAGGTCTAATCTTGCTTTAAAGTCCCTTGACCCGGCACGCAACGAGCAAAAGACCAAGGCCTATGATCCAAGACCAAGTTGCCACCGGCTCACCAACTTTAAGCACGCCAAAATGTGCAGCCAGTGCAACAATAAATAAAACTAAAGAAATTAGCCATACTGCCATCGTTGGGGCTTTACCTGAGTTGCGCATTTCGATTTCCTTTTTTTTGTTTGTAAAATAAGAAGAATGATCCGAGCTTAGGGAGTTGGCATTTATTCGATAATTTCCTTTTTTAGATTTTGTCATTACAACGGCATCACAATTGCAGGAAATTTGACTAGTAATTTTTTGGAAGAACACTTTGCTCTCACCCGATCAATTACAAACCCGACATCGAATATGAGCTTATCGCAACCTCCAACAACGCTCTTAACTGCGTGATTTCAGTGGGATCGTATGCGCAAACGTATCAGGGCCATTGATTCCGGTAACGGGACCTCAGTTACCAAATTAGCGCCCGCTATCCTGAGGATACTGAGCGCCGCATCCGGCGGATCTGGCGGTATCGAAAGCAGACTAGATGAAATCACAAATCAGGATGAGCTGTAAGGTGCATCTTGACCTATCTCGGACTTTGTTTCATCAACCTTCAATACATTTTTCTCTGATTAGATCTGCATATGTCTTTTTATGCCGCTAAGTTATCGGCATTGTTAATGATGCCCTTCATGTCCCGACGGTTTGCGCACTTTTAATTCTATTTCATCTGACTGGTGCGTAACCGGCATCGATTGGCCGCCACTGGCATTGCTGCGCGTCGCATCACTCATTTCACCTTGCCATTCGTAAGCGACACTACCGGCCGGATGTTGATACCAGCCAGGATCTCGAAAATCGCCGCGCTTCTGGTTTTGTCTGACTTTGACCACAGTAAACATGCCACCCATTTCGACCCCGCCGAACGGGCCTTGGCCGCTCATCATGGGCAAGGTATTGGCCGGCAACGGCATCGCCATCTGGCCCATATCGGCCATGCCGCGCTCGCCCATGACCATGTAATCGGGCACTAGCCGGTTAATTTTTTGCGCAATGCCTTGGTGATCCACCCCGATCATGGTCGGTACGTTATGCCCCATTGCATTCATGGTGTGGTGCGACTTATGACAATGAAAGGCCCAGTCACCCGGCTCGGTGGCGTCGAATTCAATCGCCCGCATTTGCCCGACTGCGACGTCGGTTGTCACCTCGGGCCAGCGCGCCGATGGGGGCACCCAACCGCCATCGGTACCGGTGACCGTAAATTCATGGCCGTGCAGATGGATCGGATGATTGGTCATGGTCAGGTTGCCGAAGCGAATCCGCACCCGGTCGCCCTGCCGCACCACCATCGGGTCAATCCCCGGAAAGACGCGGCTATTGAAAGTGAATAGATTGAAATCGAGCATGGTATTGACCTTGGGCTTAGAACTGCCGGGCTCGATATCGTAGTTATTCAGTAAGAAAACGAAATCGCGGTCGACCCGCATAAACTTGTGATCCTTGGGATGCGTAACCCAAAAGCCCATCATGCCCATCGCCATTTGCGTCATTTCATCGGCATGCGGGTGATACATGAAAGTGCCGGCCCGCTTGGCGACAAATTCATAGACAAATGTCTTGCCCGGCTGGATCGGTGGCTGGGTCAGGCCGCTGACGCCATCCATGCCATTGGGCAAGCGCTGGCCATGCCAGTGCATGCTGGTATGTTCGGGCAATTTATTGGTGACAAAAATACGGACGCGGTCGCCTTCGACCACTTCAATCGTCGGCCCCGGCGACTGGCCGTTATAGCCCCATAAGCTGGCTTTCATACCCGGCGCCAGTTCGCGCACGACCGGTTCCGCCACCAGATGGAATTCCTTGACGCCATTATTCATGCGCCACGGCAGCGACCAGCCATTCAGTGTGACAACCGGGTTAAAAGGCCGACCGTTGGGGGGTGGCGGAGGCGGCTGGGTAGCGGCGTCGCTGATGGAAGCCGCGTCCGGCAACGATGCGGCACCCGCACGGCTGATTAAGCTGGCATTGACTGCTGTGATGCCGACCACACCGGCGCCTTTAAAAAAATTTCGACGAGAAACCATGTATCTGTCCTTAATTCAGTTTTCTTGCTGCGCGCTACTGCTGGCGGGCAACGACGCAAAGTCATCAATACGATCGGTCCCGCCACCGTTGACGGCATTGCGCAAGCCGGTATCGGCGATCCAGAAATCGCGTTGCGCTTCGATGGCTGCGTTGACGCTATGGATCTGCTCACGCGCATCGGCCAACAATTCAAACACGCCGGTCAACATGCCGTTATAGCGCAGCAAAACTTCATCGGAAATCGTCTTACGCAACGGCACCACCTCATCGCGATAATGGCGCGCCAATTGATAGCTGGTGTGATACGCAGAATAGGCCTCGCGCACGTCAGAACCGGCGCGCAATGCGATATCGGCACTGTGATGCAGCGCTTGGGTATATAGCGCCTTGGCCTTGGCGTTACGCGCCCGACCCCAGTCGAAAATAGGCAATTCAAGGCTGACCTCATACCCATTGGCACGCGCTTTGCCGCTATTGCTCTGGTTAACATAACCAGCGTCGAGCACATTAATAAAGCCGCTGGCCTGGCTCAAGCCCAAGGCACGCGCGGTTGCTGCGACATCGTATTTAGCTAGCTGGATATCGAGACGTTGCGTAATTGCCTGCGCTTCCAACTGGCCTATATCCGCAGGACTTTTTGGCAAGTCAGGCAAACGATCAGGCAACTTGATTTCATTCCCATTTGCCAAACCCAAGAGCCGCGTCAATTGTTCCCGCGTCGTGCTGGCATGATGTTGCGCGCGCAGCACTTGTGCCGTGGCGTCGGCATAAAAAACCTGTTCCCGCGCCTGGTCAAGCTGGCTCCAGTTACCGGCCTTGGCCATGCGTTGCCCCAGTTCGGCCCCAGCTTCGGCCGCGCTTTGCACTTGCACCAGGTATTGCGCGCTTTGCTGGGCTGCAATTGCGTTGAAATAGGCGCGGCGCGTATCGGCGGCCAATTGCACCGCCTGGGCCGCAGTTTGCACCACGGTTTGCTCAAAACGGTTTTTCTCAATCCCACGCCGAATTGGCATCGTCAACAAGCCGAGCAGATCAAACATGATGCTGCGCTCGATTTCAATCTCGTCGCCGTTGCGCATGCGGCCGAAAGAAAAGCCCGGATTCTTGATACGCCCTGCTTGCACCAGATCTGCTTCGGCCACGCCCAGGTTGGCCAGCGCGGCCTGCAATCCCTGGTTATTGCGCAGAGCGATCTTGACAGCAGAGTCAACGTCCAGCGGCTGGATGAGCATTTGTGAAACCGTGGCTTGGGTATGGGTAACGGGCTCAGCCAAATCATCACGTTGTATCGCGTGTCCGGTTCGCGCCTGCGTCAGCGACGACACGGCATCAAGGCCGCCATCGGGTGAAAAATTGGCGCAGCCACTGAACGCCAGGCAAGAAGCTGCCAATAGAAACAGCATGCCATGCCGCATGCCAGGCAATAGTATTGGTAAGCGCAACATCATATTTTCATTTCAGGTTGATTCACATTGATAGCGAGTACAAAGAAAAAGCGAATCGTGACTTTAAACCTTCCCATAGCAGGAAGGTCAAGCGGACGATCAAGCGGAAACGTCTCGCGATATTTGTTAGGTCGACACCTGGGTGGGAGACCGTTATCTTGCTGCCATAGCGTGGTTTCAATAGTTAAAACAGACGCACTCAGGTTATGCAAAATCGCGGTACATTACACGCCTTAGCGCTGCAACAAAAGTACCCGATCGTCGACTTAATTTTAGCTTCACAATCCGCTTCACAATCCGCTTCACAATCCGCTTCTCAATCCGATTTTCACCAGCCAAGGAGAAACAGCATGACAGGTGCCACTGCCAACGATTTTGCCCCGGAAGTATTAAAGCTGTTCGATCAATTTGTCCACGGAGCCATCACACGGCGCGATTTTTTAAATGCTGCCAGCAAGTATGCAGTCGGCGGCACTACGGCGGCAGGTTTGCTGAGCGCCCTGACACCGAATTTTGCCGCGGCACAACAGGTCAAGACCGACGATCCTCGCATCAAAACCAGTTATATCGAATACGCCTCACCCCAAGGCTACGGCAAAATTCGCGGCTACCTGACGCAACCGGCCAACGGCAAAGGCAAGTTGCCGACCGTGTTGGTAGTGCATGAAAATCGCGGCTTGAACCCGCATATCGAAGACATCGCACGCCGTCTCGCGCTCGACAATTTCATAGCGTTCGCACCAGATGCCCTGACCCCGCTGGGCGGCTATCCGGGTGATGAAGACAAGGCGCGTGAACTATTCGGCAAGCTTGAACAGAGCAAAACGCGCGAAGATTTTGTGGCCGCAGCCAGCTTCCTAAAAAAGCTGCCGGAAGGCAATGGCAAGGTCGGCGTGGTGGGGTTTTGCTTCGGCGGCGGCATCGCCAATTTGCTCGCCACCCGCATCCCCGATCTGGCTGCGGCAGTGCCGTTTTATGGTAGCCAGCCACCGGTAGAAGATGTGGCCAAGATCAAGGCGCCGCTCTTGATCCAGTATGCACAAAACGATGAACGCATCAACGCCGGCTGGCCCAAGTATGAAGCCGCCTTGAAAGCCGCCGACATCAAATATGAAGCCTATATTTATCCCGATACCGAACACGGCTTCAATAATGACACCACGCCGCGTTACAACGAAGCGGCGGCCAAGCTGGCATGGAAACGTACCGTTGATTTTTTTGCAAAACAATTAAAAAGTTGAGCCGCTTTCGATCAAACTTTTTAGCCAGATGATGAGCCCAGATCCCTCGGGTCAATCGGCTCATCGCTCATGCAAAAATACGCTTTCCCAAGCAGGCGACGCGACAGTTACTGCTTGGTTGCTTCAGCCGGCGCTACTTGAGAATCGAGTTTCTCTACAACTGCTTTGGCCCGTGCGGAATACTTTTGATATGCAGGAATAGCGACGGCAGCCAGTACAGCAATGATTACAACTGGCAGGAGTAAGCCGAGGATGACCAAAGTCGAATTTTTTGAAGGCCTCAAACCATAGTTGTTAGTGCCTTGCGTTCCACCAGCAAACAGCAAATACAGTCCGAAGAAAAAGTTCACCAGCGGCACAATCAACAACAAGGACAGCCATCCTGATTGATTGAGGTCATTCAGTCGTCGTTTTGCGATGATCAATGAAACGACAATGACTGGCAGATAGAAAACGATCATCAAAATCGAACCCATAATGCCAAGCCCGCCTGTTGGAGCAAGCGTAGGTACCGCTATCGCTGCCACAATCCCGATAACGAACATTAATACCGACATTGAAAAAAACGTATATGCCAAATACCGCAATCGCCCGATGCGACCTTCGATGGAAAAAACTGACGGGACATATGTCGCGTCATTTGACATAGGATCTGCTATGGCAGCGTTCGGTGCTAAATAGGGATTATTCAAAATTTTTTCCTTGGAGGGTTTGTGTCAGGTGTTTTGCGTTGCGGATATTACAACGGTTGGCGATAAGGGCACTGCTTTACGCCAACAATTTTGCCGGAGTCGTTCAGGCGAATTTATCCACTTAGGCTAATAAACGCAGAAAACATCATCTATAAATCTACCCTAACAGCCTGCGACGTCAAATACTCGCCTACATATATTCTGATACCGAGCAAGGTTTCAATCATGTCGTTGGGCCTTTTTGACAAAGCGCCACGTACACTACTGTGTCGCATTTTTTATTTTGCAAAAAAATAGATGCATTTCAAACCAGCTGTATCAAAGGCCGAAATTTAATATCTTCTTAAAACGTACATGACTGAAAAATCAACTTATTCCGGTACTGAATATAGACTTGTTATTCAAGGTCACGCCGATGTCGAAATATCCAATACACCAGACAACGTAATCTTACGTTTAATCAAGCGTTCTAGTTCTGAATTCATCGTCGCCGACGCAGAATCAAAACTGATCTTCACCATCCTGCGCATACGCCGCCCTCCTTATGCACGATTTTCCATCATCCTGGATGGGCAGGAAAGTGGTGCGATCATTTGCAAAAATATTTTCAGAACTCGTTATCAAATTACACTTTTAAATCGGAGCACATGGCAATTTTATATGCCTATGTTTAGCGTACATTTTTATGCGACTTCCAATCAGGCCGATACCATCAAGATTCGGATGTTCAGAGAAGATATTTGGGGATTATTATTCGATCCCGGACTCGAGTCTCAACAATTGATTGGTGCGCTCGCCTTCATTTTTAGCGCAAGATGGAATTCCTATCAAATAGGAATTTGGTGTAGTTGACGCCTCGATTTCTGATGCTGGTCTATTGCACTCAACGCTACTTATTTAGAACAACGCCAAAACCCCATGCCCGAAAACCAGTTTCACTCGCTCCATGACTGGGAACTCTACGCGCACTGCGCGAGTAATGAACTCATGAAGACAATCTGGTGAACCATCGCCTGATGTGGCTGATCCTGTCGCAGGGTTTCCTGTTCACCGCTCATATCACAAAATTCTTGCACCCTTCATCCAATAAAATCTTCGGCCAAATCGAGAATTACTTCCTTCAACATTCATAATCAGTGTCTCTCCTTGAAACGTTATCGTCATCCGAATCACGCTCAATACATCGGCACTACGTTGCTGTCTGTGACGCTCAAACATTCCCGAAACGGTATATGCAAGCACGTAACAAGGACGATGCTGTAAATGTTTTACCCGTTTTTTGACGAAGTATGCTGATCTCAAGCCTTCAATTGCTTGCAGTTGAACACGTAACAAGGCAATTGCATCTACCGGCAAATCGTGCCTTTCAAATTTATCATTTGGCAAAACCTGATTGCGCTCTTGGCTGGCGGCGCTATGCAAATGTATTTGCTCGACCATTTTTTCGTGCCAGCGTTGCGCATCGTCTTCACGGCTATTTCGGCTGCAGTAATCGCTAAGTGCTTCGCAACATGCAGGAGTGCAACTTTCATCAAGATGCATGGCGTGTTCGAGCAAAGCATATCCAGTGACGTCGTCTCTTTTAAGCAAGCGCGATCCCAAATTAAAACAAATGACAACATCGTGGGCATGGGCTTGAAATAAGGTTTGAAATTGTTTCAGCGCTGCCTCTGGATTATTGCCAGCGGACTCGGTCAGCCACGCCCTTTCACAAGCTTCCGAGACCGATAAACCTGTTTCTGTTTCATGCTGCTCATTAAGTTGCGCCAACTTGCGGCGCTCTTCCTGCACTGTCTGATAACGCTCTTGCCATGAAGGCAAAACAGCCTCTTGCCAACGGCGGTCGAAAATATTGGTAATGACTTCGAGAGAATTTCCCAATAAGGTATCCGCCGCCTTATTGATCGCCGGTGGTGCCAGCCGCGCAGGCTCGCCCAACGCTTGAAGACGATCCCGTAATGCAGGATGCGTATCTTCGGATGTCGTATTACGGGCCAGCTCCAGCTTTAGCCATGCGTCAACGGATTTTTCATCCAGTCCAGTCACAAAACCTTCGCGCATTTCAGAATAAGGTACCAAACTTGGCCTGGGAAATTCATCCGCTTGCGAAAAAATTTTAGGCCAATAACTGTCACCCAAGTAATTGGCAGCAACCACAACCGTGGTCAGTGCTTCAGCCGCTATACGCGGCGAGGTCAGTCTTGCAGAGGTGGCGTCCGCTTCATATTCGTTGGCGCGTGCCAGGGGGAAAGAATATGCACTGAAATACGGCGCAAACCAGTTAAGGAAAGGCTTAAAAAGAAATGTACCCGCGCTATTACGTTCTTCCAGCGCCTGCATCAGGCGATTCCACCGCGTTCGCTGCCCGTAAATCCAGTTTGAAGCATAGCCGTGGCCTTTGGCCAGATGTCCGAATTCATGCGCCAGTACCGCCTTGAATTGCATCACGCCCAATGCTTTCATCAATGGCAGTCCGAGCAGGAGATAGTTCTGATGTCGTCCCAAAATTCCCAGTGTCGGCACCTTGACGACTGCGGCATTAAAGTCATTTGTGATCAACACATAATCGAGGTTTGGTGCGTCCAAGGCCGCACGCAACTCATCGATCATCGCAAATAATTCGGGAGATTTTTTTGCGCTGACTTGCGTTCCTTCCGGCGCCGGTATGGTTACCCAGAATGCTTTCAGTATTATCCAAAGAAACACACTCAGCACGATCACAAATTTGATTGCGATAGCCTTAAGTAATATCACGGCAGCAACCAAAGCGACCAGCATCCCGATCACCACTATCAATATAAACGCGAAATAGGCATTGCCAAGCACTGCCAACAAAAGTACACGTGATTGATAACGTTTTGGATTCGATCGCGCTCGTTCTTCAAGCTTGCAAACCAAAGTATCATATTTTTCGTTTGTCATAGGTGAACTCAAAGTAAATGCAAGGCGGAACATGTCTCTGCATATCGGAAAAAACTGCCAATAACGAGAACAGAAAAATGCATTTATTGGCTTCTAAAACGGCGGCAAGGGTTAAGTCGCGCAATGGCAACAACGACGAGAAGAAATAGCCTCATCTTTTCAAGGGATACAACTGCTGCTTCACAAACCCCTCTGGCACATAGTCACCAACCACGCCGTATTTTTCTGGAAATGCGCGATCCGTCTTGACCACGGTCCTGAAAAAATAATCCAGGAAGGCGAAATGGGCCGCGTAGTTCTTGTCGATGGCGACTTTGTCTGACGAATGATGCCAGTGATGAAAATCAGGCGTCACCACCAGATATTTCAACGGCCCCCACGGCAAGTGCACATTGGAATGATTGAACACGGCCTGAAATCCGACCACGATAATGTAGGCGTCCATCACCGACTTTTCAAAGCCACATACATACAAGGGTCCAAGCACGCAGACCCGGGTGAAGATCAATTCGAACATATGCATGCGTGAGCCGGCCAGCCAATCCATGGTTTTGGCGCTGTGGTGGATCGAGTGGAATTTCCATAAAAACGGTACTTCGTGATAGGCCCGATGGGTCCAGTACTGCATGAAGTCCGCCACCAAAATGCACAGCAATAATTGTGGAACAAAGCCGATATCCTGCACCGCCTGTTGCAGGTCGCTGCGGACGATCCAGCCGAATACGCGATGAATGGCAAAGTTGACGATCAGTAGGGTCAAGCCGACCAAGAAATGGTTGACGATGAAATGCGCCATATCGGTTTG
>JAZKIX010000068.1:23580-26161 GCA_040384645.1 Pseudomonadota bacterium
CTTGCGAAACACTGCTTGCCCTTTGTAGAGAGGAAATAGTTTTTCAATCAGGACAAAGATAAAAGTCGAACCCAACAAATCGAGGATGAACCAGTCCAGGCCGATATAGGGCGTATGGTCGGGGAAGTCACCCACCGGCACCGTCGATCCGCCCAGCGCAACGGCAGCAACGACCCACGCCAGCGCAGCCAGGTTGATGCTGCGGTTCTTTTTCAAAATCACATTGCCCAAAGCAATGCCGCCCGCGATCAGTAGGGAATAGAACAGCACTTGCCGCAGCACATCGACCGAATACTGTTGCCGCAATTCGGGCGTGGTCAGGTATTGCGGATAATGGAATGCCAGCACGCCAAGAAAGCACAAAAAACCCAAAGTAAACGCCAGCGTGCCGCTGATCAAGCCATAACCAACCTGCATTTCGCCGCTATCTTTCAACAAGTTGGAAGTGTCATCCACTACATCGCTAACCAACCTGGCCGGCGCCTTGACTGTGGATTCAAGAACTTTGTCCTTGAGCGATGGTTTATTAGGGTTTTCCATGGGATGGCTTGGTAAGTGTGGTGAAGGGCAGTTTGACGCGCTATTAAACGCCCTCACTATACATGCGCCAGCGCAATAAAATTGCACGTCCCACTATAGACATGAAACTCAATTACGGACAAACATCGGCTTCCCCGGTACCTTTGGCCACCGCTTCATTGCGGCAAAAACCACCTCAACACGCCAGCCCAGGCGAAATGCAATATTGCATTGCAGGCATGATATTTTGAATTGTGTTGCGTCACATCCACAGCGATGGTAGCGTTATCTTGCCGCCAGTGGCACACTGTATTAAAAAAAATATTCCCTGAAAATCCCTAGGCACGCGCTGAAAATCGGTATGCACAAGACGCAAGCGCAAGCCGCTGGCCGTCGCGGCAATCCGCCAAATACATCGCGTGCAGCGAAGTCAAACTTTATCTTTTACTGAGAACTTTATGACACTGATTCGGCTAGCGTTTCTGTATATCCATCTTTTGGCATGTTGCGTCGCCATCGGCATGACCATAGTCAACGACATCATGTTGATCAGGCGTATTTTGACGGGCGACGTGAGCGACAGGCGCCGTGCAGATCTGGACAATCTGCAATCGACGATCATGATCGCGCTGATCTTGTTATGGACCACGGGCATTTCTGTGACTGCGTTCGATGTTTTTGCTGACGGACTGCATGTATTTGAAAACCCAAAACTACAAGCCAAGATTTTGGTTTGCCTGGCACTAACGATCAACGGCATTGTCCTGCATCATCAAGTATTCCCCGTGCTGCAAAAAGCCGGCTCGATACTCAAGCTAGAGCATTTTCGACTCAAGTTGGCCCTTATTACCGGGACCATTTCCGGCATTTCCTGGCTATATGTGGCCTTCCTTGGCATCGCCCGTCCGTTGGCTTGGAAGTACTCTTTGTTCGAGATGTTGATCGCCTATCCGCTCTTGATCATGATGGCCTATATGAGTTTCCGCTGGACGTTGGACTGGTCGCGTAAGCGCACCGAAAATCTGATCTCTCAGTTTGCCAAGGAGTAGGCTTGAAGTGGTCGGGTAGGTCGAGCCGGTCGCCCGAAGATTGATCGCAGGCCACCTCGGCGCCAACGGGAAGAACCGTTCAAAGCAGTTAAAATTGCGCTCACTGTCCAATTTTGATGGGGGTATATGGCAAAATACCCCTTTTTCCGCTCGTGTTTATTGGGCATTTTTAAATACTCACCGCAGTATTTTTTTGTCATACCAGTGCATTTTTGACGCTTGACTCTCCCCCAAGGGCAAGCATCAAGCTGGTTTCCTATTAGCGCCGCATATCAGCAGCGATCTCATTGCGCCTGATAATGCGCTTCTGCGCGTTATACTTTCCCTTGAAAATATTTCCCCAAACCAATAAAGCGGACGCGCATAATCGCAGTCAAACGCTGTCACTAACGCCACCAACAAGACCTGCCAAAACCCATGCCAGCAACATCGCCGAAACATCATTTACGCAAGCTGTGGCAGCGCATCTTGCCTTATAACTATCTGGCGCCAGCGTTACTGATACTGGGTGCTTTCGGTTTATTGCCGGTCTTGTTTACCTTCTTTGTATCGTTGTTTCGCTGGGATGCGGTGCAAGGCATTAGTTCCCTGCGTTTTATCGGACTAGATAATTTTGTCTGGATTTTCATGTCGGACGACTGGTTCGGCCGACACCTGAGCAATACCTTGTGGAGCACGGTAGTGACGGGAACTTTGATCCATGCGACGGCGATTCCGCTGGCCAGCTTTGTGGATCACAATTTCCGGCGCTGGCGTTCGACCATCATGGCGCTGTATTTTTTGCCGTATCTGACCTCGGGCATTGTGGTGTACATCATCGTGTCGACCATTTTCTCGGGTGCCCAGGCGGGGCTGGCCAATGTGGTTTTCAACACACTGGGCAATTGGCAGATATTGGGCCTGCGGCCGCTATCGCTATTTTTTGCAGCCGAGCCGATCAACTGGTTTCGCGAACATGGCGCCGCAATTTGGGTCATGGTCGGCTGGTGGCATGAGCTGGGCTGGAATACTTT
>JAZKIX010000069.1:0-391 GCA_040384645.1 Pseudomonadota bacterium
GTCGGCGACCACCTCGAGGGGCTCGCCGCGCTGGAGCCTCACGAGGAGCGACGCGAGATCGGGATCACAGAAGGTCGCCGTCGCGAGCGCCTCGCGTGATGCCCATTGTTCACGTGCCGCCCATGCGTCGAGCGCGGCCGATCAATCAGGTCAGGTATGTCGAGTGGATCAAAATCGCGCCAGTCGCCGTCAATGATTTCGCCTTCGCTACGTTCGATTTCTTTAGCGCCAAATGAACGCAAGACATCAAGTGCAGTTTTTTCTTGCGCGGGATCGGCGACGCTGACAGCCACCATCATGCCGGCGTGGCGCTGTTCGCGCGCATTTTCGCCGCCGGCTTCGTCTTCGCCTTTCTCTTTCAATTCGGAAACCACGCCCATCAAAGACCCCA
>JAZKIX010000069.1:401-7086 GCA_040384645.1 Pseudomonadota bacterium
GGCGATTGATCGCGGTCGCCGCCGGTAGGGTACAAGTCATGCTGCCCGGGCGGATTGAGGTAAAAAGAGGTGATTTTTCCTTCGTCAAACTGGGCATCGCGCAAGGCATCCAGCAGATGCGCCACCTGATCCTGTTGCTGTATATGACCGGCAATTATGTGAGCCATTTTGTGTGCCTCCTTGGGTGATCGGTGAAGTAAGAAATTTGGCGAAAAACGTGGCGAAAATCGGGGCGAGAAGCGTGGAAAGTAGCGTGGAAAGCAGCGTGTCGATAAACGCAGGCTAAACCAAGGCCATTTTCAATTCCTGGATTTGGTCGGCTGGCCTGCGTTTTTAGCCGCTGTTTTAGTGGCTTGCGGCTTGACCTTCACTGCTTTCTCAACTCCGCGCACGCCGCGCAAATCGGTATCGACCATACCGCCCTCCAAATCCAAGGCTGCCTGCTTCATGACAGCGCTAGGAGCATTTGTTTTACCTTGCGGCGCCTCATCGCGTTCGTGCGGCAAGCGTGGCTTGTCATCGTTGGCGACCGGAATCTGGGTATTAACTTGTTGTTCTTTTTGGCCGGCGTCAGTGTCTGTTGTATGGCTAGTCTTGCTCATGAAAGCTTCCTTTGACTGGTTTCGAATCATGTTCAAAGAGTAGCTTTCTATCGAGCCCGGATATGTAGGACAAAGGCTTGTCTGCTTGGCGGCGGGCAAGAGCTGTTGCGTCGTGTGGCCGCCGGCAAGCGCTCTTTGGCCGGTTTTAATTGAAATAATACTGTCTGGTGTATTTTAAAAGACGCAATTAAAACGTGCGGGAGAGTGGGTAAATTGGCATATACCCCCTGTTTATTGAATGAAAGCCAATCCGCAGGCTTGTTGTCCTGCCGCGTTGGGGGAGTTAATCTACCAAAGTAAATAAGGCTGATCGGCGCATGACAGCGGACACGCAAAGGTCAAATTGACTTGCGACCCAGTCCAAACTGATTGCTCACTTATTTTTCAGCGTACCGCCGCATCAAAAAATCGATCCCAAAGCCGTGCCAGAACTCGGGAGACACCATTCCGCTCGACATTCCGCCATGCGCGTATTTTTCGAGTCCAAATGGCTTTTTCTCGTCAAATTCATGCCCTGTCAGCTTTTCAAAAGATTCTTTAATAAGGGTTAAAAGGCTCATTTCATTATCTGGCAATGGCGAATTGCTGAAGTACTCACGCATATCGAACCACAAATACGGATCGCCACGAAACCCCCATTGCGACGGTTCTTCTTTAAAAAGATCACCGATAGTTCGGTATTCATTTACTTTTTTCTCAGTCACTGTGATTGCTCTATTCTTACTGACGCATAAGGTTCAGGATAACCAGCGACCTAGCCGCCTGTGTTCATTGCCAAGTTAGGCTGCATTTTCGTTTCCTTCCTTTATCAGCCGCGCGAATTCTCGCACGCTCCGTGCGACAACAATGTTCGCTTGCGTTTTGTGATCCCAATATCGCACCGAGCCATCGCAATGGTTGAGGAAGAAATTACCGTCGATGTCTGCACCAATAATGCTCGCCTGCTTTTCACGCCACCAAGGTGCATCGAGTGGCCGCCAATCTTCCTCACGGAGCAGAAGTGCAACAGTTACCTGGCGCCCGTCTGGGAGGGAAACGATGCGACGCCAGAAAAACCGGACTCGAACTTGCTCAAAAATATCTACATGGCTCATGGCACCTAATTTTCTTAAATTTTATAAAAATACGTCTATCCCGGCGTTCCAATATATTCAAGATTCTTGCTGCAGAAAGCTT
This sequence comes from Pseudomonadota bacterium, assembly GCA_040384645.1. Lineage (GTDB taxonomy): Bacteria > Pseudomonadota > Gammaproteobacteria > Burkholderiales > Burkholderiaceae_D > JAZKIX01. The sequence continues at coordinate 2,180 of JAZKIX010000069.1, forward strand.
CCCGCCATTCTCTATCCATAAATACAGCGCTAACCAACAGAGAAATACGCTATTTCTTCTTTTATAACATTGCAAGACCCGGTTTCCAAGCCACCCACCCTTTTGAACAAGCTACGACGCTGCATTCACGCTAAAAATTTCAGCCTGATCCGGTTTGACGACAAGCAATACGGCGCATACACTGGCCCACCTTTTTAGCGCACGTTTTTGCTACCAATCCCACCACCGCCAGCCACTGATAATCCATGTCATCGCCCCAATCCATCCTCGCCATCCACGATCCACATTGGTCAGCTGCGCTTGACGCTACGATCAATAACAAGACTAAACCACTGGGCAGCCTTGGCTTGCTGGAGCAGATCGGCAAACAGATTGGCCTGATCCAGCAAAGCACGAGCCCGGTTTTACAGCAGCCGACCATCATCGTGTTTGCCGCCGATCACGGCGTGACGGCAGAAAATATTTCGGCCTATCCGCAAAGCGTGACTTGGCAAATGGTTGAAAATTTTCTGGCGCAGGGCGCCGCGATTAATGTTTTTGCACGGCAAAATAATTGTGGATTGCAGATCGTCGACGCCGGCGTGAACCATGACTTTGGCCCGCGCGACGGTTTGATCGATCACAAAATCGGCCCCGGCACCCGCAATTTTGCGCAAGAGCCCGCCATGAGCCAGGCGCAATGCGCGGCTGCGTTGCAGGCCGGGCGGGACTTGGTGGCAGCGTTGACCGGCAATGTGATCGGCTTTGGCGAAATGGGCATCGGCAATACCACGGCCGCGGCGGCCTTGATGCACAAGCTGACGCAGATCCCGGTGGCGCAATGCGTCGGCGCCGGCACCGGTCTGAACGCTGAGGGCATCCGCCGCAAGCAAGCCGTGATCGAACAAGCGGTGGCGCGACATGCCGATGCGAACGAAGCGTTGGAGGTGCTGGCCACCTTTGGCGGGTTTGAAATCGCGATGATGGTCGGCGCCATGCTGAGCGCTGCCGAGCGGCGCATGGTGCTGCTGATCGATGGCTTTATCGTCACCAGTGCATTGCTGGTCGCGGCCAACATGCAGCCGGCGATTCTTGATTATTGTGTGTTTTCACATTGCTCCGACGAGCGTGGCCATCAGCAAATGCTGGCCTATCTAGGCGCGCAACCGGTCTTGCAACTTGGCTTGCGCCTGGGCGAAGGCAGCGGTTGCGCCCTAGTCTTGCCTCTGGTGCAGGCAGCGGTCAATTTCATGACGCAGATGGCGACTTTTGCCTCGGCCCAAGTGAGTGAAAAATCGAGCCAAACTTAAAACCGGAACCTGGCGTGACCGCTCCATTGCTGCAGCCGGCGCTATACCAGCTCAGGCTGTTTTTCATCGCCCTGCAATTTTTTACACGCTTGCCGATTCCGCGCTGGGTCGGCTTTGATCCCGCATGGCTGCATCATGCCGCGCGTTATTTTCCAGCGGTCGGCATCGTGGTTGGCGCGGTGGCTGCCGGCGTTTATTGGCTGGCTGCGCTGTTGTGGTCACCGGCGATTGCGGTGCTGTTATCGACTGCGGCCGGTATTTACCTGACCGGCGCCTTCCATGAAGACGGCTTGGCCGATATGTGCGACGGCTTCGGTGGCGGCAGCACGCCAGCGCGCGTGCTGGAAATCATGCAGGACTCGCGCATCGGTGCCTACGGCGCCATCGGCATCGTCTTAATGCTGGGATTGAAATGCGTGGCCTTGGGCAGTTTGCCAACTGCCAGCGTGGTGCCTGCCTTGTTGATCGCGCATCCGCTGTCACGCTTGGCAGCGGTGAGCTTGATCTGGCGCATGGCCTATGCAAAGGCGCAAGGCAAGGCCAAACCGCTGGCGCAAACCATGTCCAATCTTGAATTTTTGATCGCTGCCAGCACGGTCGGCATAGTGGTGCTGGTGGTGTTGTATTGTGGCGCGATGGTGTGGGGTGTAGTGATGGCTGGCAGTGCGGCTGCTTTGATCGCGACGTGCTGGCTGGCGCGCAAATGTGTGGTGCGGATTGGCGGTTTTACCGGTGATTGCTTAGGCGCGGTGCAGCAAGTGGCCGAGCTGGCTTTTTACCTCGGCATGCTGGCGGCGATGCGCTGGCTACCGTTGCTGTGATGGTGTACTAACGATGCGGCTTTATCTGGTGCGCCACGGTCAGCCAGAGGTCGCCGCCGGCGTCTGTTACGGCCGTACCGATCTCGCGGTGTCGGCGCGGGAACAAGACCGTGTGCTCTCTAATCTCGCGCGGCAAGTGCCTGCGGCCTTGCTTGCAAGCGCGCCGATTTTTTCCAGCCCTTTGCAACGTTGTGCCAGTCTGGCGCAGGCTTTGTCGGCGCAATGGGGATGCGGTCCGGTGCAGTTGGATGCACGTTTGGCTGAGCTCGATTTCGGCCGCTGGGAAATGCAGGCCTGGGATGCAATCGACCGCGGCGAAATCGACGCCTGGAGCGCAGATCTGGTCGATTACCAGCCGGGCGGAGGCGAAAGCGTATTGCAGATGGCGGCAAGGGTGCAGGCATTTTCGCTGGCCTTGAAAGCCCAGCAATTGCCGTCAGCCATTGTCATTGCCCATGCCGGCACCATGCGTTTACTGTCGGCAGCGCGGCGAGCGGCCGATTTGCGCGAAATGGCGTTAAAGGCTGCCCGCACGCCGCATGCGATTGCGTATGGTGGTGTGCTGGGGTACTGTAAGGATTCATGTGTAACTGAGTAGGTGTTAAAAAGTCATCAAATCTAGGGCTTTCTTCACTACTGTATAACCGGAACCGCTCCAGGGCAGCGGCTCAGTTGCATATTGGCGGATACGTGAGTTCATAATATTCTTTGCTCCGGGAAAAAGAACCTGCAACCTTGTTATTAGGATTCTAGTAGAACGGTTCACGATCTTATGGCGATATCGGATAAATGGTTGAATGGCCCACGCTCAATACACGAGCCCATGCGTGAGGCGCTAGGGAAGCACTGATTTATTCGTATTTGTAAAGTCGCGACCTTATGAATCATGGTCTTACGCGTTGCGCCGCGATGAAAACATGAATAAATCAGCGCTTTCCTAGGAGATCCCATAAACATCGAGTAGATTTTCTGCGGCTTGGTTCATTGCTGTGGCAATTTGAGGATCTTGTTCCATGACGTGCTGGATTTCGTCGACCATTTGATAAAACGTGGGGTCATTGATCAGCGCATCGCCAAATTGGGCCAGCAAAACTGATTCGAGAAAAATCCTGAATGCTTTCCTACCTCGTTTAGGATCGTCCGGATCCAATGCTTTCACGCGTTGTGCAATCAGACTATCGATCTGAGTGCCTTGAGCCGCTTTGGCCATGTCGCTTTTGCTGGTGTCGCGCTTGTGCGCAACACGGGATGCGGTATCGGCTTTGACCCGTGACGCCATTTCGGCGCGTAATGTGGCGACAATTTGAGAAATGCTGACGATACCTGACATGGCACAATTCCCTTCAATGTGATTCTAAGATTGGTGCACTGTTGAGTTAGGTCACATTACCATGCAAGATCGCACGTTTTGACTGCGTTGACATGATGGCGCAGTAACTCTAGCGCCTGTCGGTGATTTTGCGAGACCCGTCCTTTGGTCACACCCAGGATATTGGCAATGACGTGAAACGGCATTTGATGAAGGTAATGGTACTTTATAATCAATTTTTCCCGTTGCGGCAAGTTCTCAACGAGAGCCCGGATTGTCGTTTGCAGCTGCCGCAGTTCCAAGCCGCTGTATTGGTTTTCGGCAACAAAAGCATCCTCGCCAACATGGCTCGTCTGGTCGTCCAGTAGGTAACCCAACGCAAGTCCAACGGCCACCTCGGCAAGCTGTTGAAACACATCCTTGTCTGTCTGCTCTAGCGCGATCTTACCCGAGTCCCGTCGTTCGTCGAGCAAGCGCTTGCGCGCAGAAATTTGTTCGCGCTTTTCGCTCAGGTGTGCAAGACCGTTCATCACGGCACCATGGATACGATGGGCAGCAAAGCTCTTGAACAGAACCCCTCTGCCGAGATCGTAGCGGTCCACTGCTTCGATCAAGCCTACCGCGGCAAATTGAAAGTACTCGCAAAACTCCTGGTCAAGGTCGATCCTGCCACGGTAGAGCTTGGCCGCGAGGATACGGGAAAAGGGCAGGTAATTCTCGATCAAGCGTTCACGCGCCTGTGCATCGCCGCGCGCCGCCGCTTCCCAGAGAACGGTTTCATCTGTAGGGGCTAGCACGATGCTCGTGTCAAGTTTGCACCGGTACGCGATACTCATTGATGGCGACGCGGACGCACGTTATTGGAATGTGCCCAGTAGAGCCCGAATCACAAGATTCCAGCCGTCGATCAACACGAACATCAATATTTTAAGCGGCAACGAAATGGTAACCGGCGGCACCATCATCATGCCAAGCGCCATCAAAATAGTTGAAACAATCAAGTCGATCAGGACGAAGGGAAGAAAGATCACGAAGCCGATCTGAAATGCGGCGCGTAATTCCGACAACATGAATGCCGGGATCAACTGCGCTGTGGCAATATCATCAATCGTTTTCGGTTCCGGACTTTTGGAAATTTCCACCATCAATTGCAGATCCTGTTCACGTGTCTGACGCACCATGAAATCGCGGATCGGTATCAAAGCGGTATCAAAGGCGGGTCCTGCCGCCATCTTGCCCTCCATGAAAGGTTGGAAGGCTTGCACATTGACCTGCGTCAAAACCGGCGACATCGTAAATAAGGTGAGAAACAAGGCCAAACTGATTAACACTGTGTTGGGCGGTGTCTCGGGCATACCGATCGCGTGGCGCAGCATCGACAGCACGATAATGGTGCGAATGAAGGACGTGACCGACATGAGGAGGGCAGGAGCCAGGCTCAGGACGGTCAAGCCCAACAAAATCTTGAGCGCAGCGGACACTTGTTCC
>JAZKIX010000069.1:7096-30298 GCA_040384645.1 Pseudomonadota bacterium
CACTACCACTTACCAGACGTACGTCCACGCCCGGTAGCGAAACGAGGTTGCTGGTGGCAGCGTAACAGCCGGCGGTCATTCCCAACAGACATAACAATACAGCGCCACTAAACACGGTCTTACATGAGGGCTTATGCATTGACGGGTCCTTGACCGCTACTTTGCGCTGGTGTTGTTGTCAGTGTTTCAGGCGAACTGCAAATCAACAGCTGGACGCCTTGCTCACTTTCTGCCAGCAAGATCTCCTGCCCTTGATACTCGACGACGTAGAGCATGCTGCGTTTGCCAAGCCGGATCGCGTCGACCGTGCGTACCCGGCGTGCGTTTCCAAGTGGCCCGCCTTTGATCGCGCCAAACCGCTTGAGCCCGATCGCGATACCATACGCGGCCAGCCCAACCAGTACCAGTGCGGCCAAGCTTTGGTAGGCCAGCGTGTCAATGGATTGTTTTTCTTGCTTGAAAGGAATGGCGCTATGCGGTGTATCACCGGGTGCTTTGGCAAGCACGCCAACTTCACTGCTCGCTGTCCGCACAGGCTCTGCAGCCGCCTGCACCAGGACGGGTACGGCGACCGCCAGGCAGAGCAAAAGCCAAACTATCGAGGAACGCACCAAGTTCATCAATGACCGGCCTTCGGCAATTCGGTGATGCGTACACCGAAGTTATCGTCGATGGCAACGAGCTGGCCACGTGCGACGATATTGCCATCGAGCAGTACATCAACAGGCGTATCGATGGCGGCGTCCAGCTTCAGGAGATGGTCTTCTTTCATGTGCATCAACTCATTGACGCTCACGGTAGTTTCACCGACCCGAATGGTAAGCTTGACCTTCACATTTTTAATAACGTCAAGGTTTCCACTAAGTATGGATGCGCCTTCTCTTCCCGTTGAATGTAGCTCGGGTAGCTCGATGACTTGGGCGGATGATTTTACAATGCTGTCATTCATATCTCTTCATTCCTCAGTATTGGGTTCATATTTTCCGGTGCTTGGCGCAACTATTTAATCAATTCGATCGCGTAAAATCCTTCCAAAGTACCAATGTGGGCGTGGCAGAGCGTGGTGTCGCCTGGGCCGCTCACACGCATGACATGGTCGATGCTCGCAGGCAGTGCAAGCACATCGCCCACGGCTAAAGTCCCTAGGTAACCCAACGTCATCTCTGTTTGGCTCACTTCGACGCTGAGTCTGATCTGTACCTTCGCCAAGGCCTGCTGCAGGCTTGATAATGAGGTGCGGACCGCCGCTGGCTCTGACGACTGGTTGCGAGACTGCGCGGGTACAGGTAACGCCTCGGCTGGTAGCAACAGCCAAAGAGTTTTCTCTGCCAAACTGGCCGTACATAACACCGCGCCGGAACCTGGACGAAAAAGCAATGCAGGCAAAACAGGTACTTTTTCTGGGCGTGTCGATTCTGAGGATGTGCCCGTCAAGGCATTGATCAGGCATATCAGCAAGTCTTGGACTGCGTCTTGGGCAACATCGCTTGCGATTAACGACGGCAGATGCTTTTCAGAAGTGGCATCGAATTTCTCGAATTGAAACAACATTTGTTCAATGCTGCGCGCCAGACCCGATTCTGCCAGGCTCCATACCGATATCCCGCTCGATAGCACGTGTTGACGCCAATCGGATCGGCATCCAAGATCACGATGTTCGACACTAAAAGCAGTACATGTGACTGCACTGCCGGGCATCGTAGCCCACGCTGTGCCCCAGTGCACAAGCGCAGCATAAGCACTTGTGGCGAGCTGTTCTGCGCGGCTGCGTTTCAATAATAGAAAGGGGGTGACGTTCACGAGCCGTTCTAACCTTTCATACGCATCAACGTATCGAGCATTTGGTTTGCCGTGCTGATGAGTTCGGAGGCAGCTTGATAGCCACGTTGCGTGACAATGATGTCGCTAAATTCCTGGGACAGATCGACGTTCGATGCTTCCAGAGCATCTGCACTGATGGTCGTGTTACTCGTCTTGGCCACACGCAAGCTCACGCCTTGCTGATTGGTGCTGGTAAAGTTGTTGCCGTTGACTGCGTGTAAATCGTTACTTGAACTGAAGGTGGCCAGTGCCAGCGTTTGTACTTTTGTCGTCTGCCCATTCGAATAGGTGAGCACCAGGTTTCCATCGGCATCAAAGGTGGTTTGAGTCAGGTCGCCGGTGCCGAATCCATCGACAGACGATACGGCCAGACTCGATACACCACTGGTGGGATTAGTCGAACTCGGATCCATCGTTAAGGTCAGTGGCATCGCTGCAGCACCGGCAGGCGAGTACGTCAAACTGACCGTATTGAATGCAGGATCAAGCAGGCCGCTGGCAAAGCGAATCTCACCGGTACCGACGGTCGTCGTACCATCTTTAATGGTCACCAGCCAGCTGCCTGGTGTCACCGCTGTATTGTTATGGAAATTGACGGACAAAGTATGCGTGCCGCCAGCACTATCGGTAACTGTCACCCCCCCGATGAGTTTATCGGTGTCAACGTTTGATAAGGTGCCATTCATGGTAATGGTGCTCGACGCACTCGCGGAATTGGTGCGCACGCCATTTAAGCTGATGTCTTGCAGAACGCCTTGGGCATTCAACGCTTGGACATGGTCGCCGTTGGCGTTGACCAGAATGCCTTTTTCATCAAACTTGAACTGCCCATCGCGGGTGTAGAGCAGTTGCCCGGACGTGCTGCGGAGTACAAAAAAGCCATTCCCGTTAATCGCAGCATCAAGATCGTTGCCTGTCTGATTGATTTGTCCTTGAGAAAAATTGACGACGCTTGGCAAGGTACCCAAGCCCGAGCCTGTCTGGCCGCCACCATGGCCTCTTAATGCGCTATTACCACCTTCGGAAAAAAAAGCTGTAAATTGCGCATTCGACCCTTTAAAGCCGGGCGTGTTCAAATTGGCAACGTTGTTGCTAATAGTTTGCAACTGTTTGGAAAAGCCGATCAGGCCAGAGGTACCAATATGGATTGAACCGAGCATGTTAATTCCTTCAATTAGGGGAAACGAAAATATTGCGTTATTTGATGCCTAAAACCTGTTTGAGGGCAACGCCGGTCAGATTGGCACCCGCAGTCGGATGAACCGTCAGGACTGGTGCATCGCCCATGACCGAAATGTCGGTCACTTGTCCGGTCGTCAAAGTGGCACCAGTTAGCACACTCACGGTACGACCCAGCAAGCCGACCGATTGCGTCGCTGTCTGCACCGCCAGCAACTGCTTGATGCTCGAAGACATTTCCTGGGTCTGGGCCAGTTGTGAAAACTGCGCCAGTTGCGCGACAAAGGCAGTATTGTCCATCGGCTTCAACGGATTTTGTGCATTGAGCTGACTCAGCAAAATTTTCAGAAAATCTTGCTGATTGATATGCGCTTGGGAATTTGCCGCTGAATTGACGGTGCTGACGCTATTGAGTGCCATATGCTTCTTCCTGTGTGGATATGATTAAATCGTTTGTATCGTGTGCATTCCCGCCTTGCTCTGCAAGGTCCGCAACGGCTGTGGTGCGGTACGAACGCCCTCGTGCAGTGATTCCGTTGACGACTTCGCTGTCCAGACCAGTTCGGAAGGCACGTTTGCCGTTGATCGTTGCATCTGTGAGCCGCATGCCCATACTTGCAATATCGCTGGCCAAGCGATAGACCAGATTTTGAGATTGCACCAAACTTAATTTGTTATCGCGGATCCATAACTTGATATCGTCGCCTTCGCCTGTCAGGTGCATCAAGCGTTTTTGCCAAACCAGTTTTTCTTCCAATAGGGGCTCGGCCGCTGAAATAGTTTCTTGCGTTTCTTGCGCCAACGTCTCGGGCGCTGACATGGCATCGGGCAAAACGCTGCCCACCATGGTTAACGCCTGAGTCGATAAGGCGACAGCCTGTGGCTGGATCGGGGGAGACATGGATAGCCTCCCATGTTGATGAATAGGTAAAACTTGCATCGTACTCGCTTGCGCGGCAGACATGCTGGCCAATCGGATAGCGTCGGCAATTTGGGTGGTCGCACCCTCAATTCCCAATGTTTTGGCGATCGTATTTTTTGCTACGTTGACAGCTTCTTTCACAGCTTCTTTCACAGCTTTTTTCACAGCTTTTTTGACAGCTTCAATAGGAACCGCTACTACTACCTGACAATTCACTTGCGTGAGCGCAACACTAGTGCAAGGACGCGATGCGGCGAACGCTTGAATTTGATTAGTCTGTTCTGGGGATAAACCAGCCGCCGTAGCAGTTGCTTGTGCTTGTGCTAGGGCCTCTGTAGTGCCTTGCTCGACTAGGGGGTGAGGTTCCTCGCTCAACTTAGCAGCAGTTAACGTGAGATTGATTAACGTCGCAAGTATCTCGGCAGTGACGGGAAGTGTGTTGGGTAGAGCTGGCTCGCGCACGCGAATCACGGACGATATGGGTTCATTTTGTGTTTCACACCTGTTAAGGGGGTACTTTGCGTCTTGTATGGGCGTGACAACGACACGCGGAGAAACATCATGGCGTGCTATGTTGGCGTTGGCCTGAACACTCTCAAGACTCGATTGCAACGGGGGTGGTGATGGCGCTGACGATGACAATGATGATAGGTTGCGCTGTGTTTTTGAGTCGCTAGCGGGCTGCGGCAAGATTGTGTGCCAGGACGCGATCGCCCCGTGTGCATCCGCGCCAGAATTAAAGACGCCGTCCTTGCTCATTTGCGTTAACTGGGCCAACTCCATTTGCCGCAACCAGCTATCGCGCTGGTTGGCCGCATCGGCTTTCCTCGCCAGCTGGGATTTTTCATCGAAGCCCGATAAATAGGCACTAATTTTTGTCACGAGTTTTCTCTCCAATGTAAGCGCTGCAACCAGCTGTCATCGGACTGCTGGTACACTTGTTTGACGATCTGCTGATCATATTCTTTGGCCGCCATTTCCTTATTTCGGTCGAGATTGTCGGCGAATTTTCTCAAACTATTGAGCGTGGCAAACGTCTCGTCACGCTCTTGCTGCAAGATGTGCAACTGCGCATTTTCCGAGACAAGTTGCTGCTGCACTTGAACCATATAGGCGTGCGCCACACGTTGGGCATCGATATTGAGTACAGGGTGCATTTGGCGTTGCAGCAAGACGTCGGAGCGTGCCGCGGCGAACGAATGCAATAACTGGTTAACGGTGTTTTCCTGGATAGCGGCGGCGGCGTTTTGTCCCGCAAGCGCACGCCCGACATCGTTCATTTCCCATTCGGTCACGCTGCGCATCGGTTCCAGTGCATAGTCAAATCCACGGCGGTCGCGGCTCATGGCGGCATGCTTCCCATTGTGCCAGCGCGTCCTACAGTAGGTCCGGCTACGTGAGGAGAGTTACTCCCGGAAGGAGGGGCAGTTGTACGCATCGTTGCACGCAAGGTCTCCACTGCATGTACTCGGCTGACATGATGCTCTTCACGTTGGCGCAGGAATTTGGTCAATGCCGGCCACAACGCAATCGCTTGGTCGATTTCGGTGCTGCTGCCCGCGCGGTAAGCGCCCATGTCAATCAGTTGTCGGTTCCGGTCATAGACGGCGAGGCATTCGAGCGCATCATGCACCAAAGCTTGATCCTCTGGCGAGGCCAAGTCGCCAAATAGGCGGCTAACGCTATGGAGCACATCAATGGCAGGGTAGTGGCCCTGCTGGGCCAATCGGCGTGCGAGCACGATATGTCCGTCGAGTGTGGCACGCAACATGTCGGAAATGGGCTCGTTGAAGTCATCTCCTTCTACGAGGACAGTATAAAGGGCGGTGATGGTACCGCCCGACGCAGCGGTGCCACAGCGCTCGCACAGTTCAGGCAACTCGGCAAACACTGATGGCGTATAACCGCGCGCGGTCGGCGGCTCTCCAACCGACAAGCCAATTTCACGCCGCGCCATTGCAAAGCGGGTGACTGAATCCATAGTCAGCAAGACTTGTTTTCCAACGTCTCGAAAATACTCGGCAATGGCCGTGGCAGCGTAGGCAGCGCGGGCACGCGCCAGCGCAGGCTGATCCGATGTAGCCACCACAACCACCGAATGCGCAAGGCCATCGGGGCCCAAATGCTTATCGAGAAATTCGCGTACTTCGCGCCCCCGTTCGCCGATCAGTGCGATCACATTGATGTCGGCCCGCGTATTGCGTGCCATCATGCCCAATAGCGTACTCTTGCCCACGCCACTGCCAGCGAAGATACCGACGCGCTGGCCACGTCCAATGGTCAACATACTGTCTATCGATCGAACGCCGGTTTCCAGTATTTCACTAACTCTTGGGCGTGATAAAGGATTTAATGGTGTTGCCCTGAGCGGGCGCCACTCTGACGGGATGATAGCCGGCATGCCGTCGAGTGGGTCGCCGAATGCGTCGATCACGCGCCCCAGCAAATTCGGGCCCACCGCAATTTGTGGCATTTGTCCAGTCGCAACCACTTCACTACCAGCACCGATGCCATGGACTTCGCCATAGGGCATCAGCATGACGCGTCCATCACGTAACCCGACCACTTCGGCGCGTAAGCTGGCCCCCCCCCGACGCGGATGAATTTTACAGATTTCGCCAATCAATACATCCGGCCCGGACGACTCAATGCTCAATCCGGCCAATCGACGCACATGACCGACCTTACGAATCAGATCTACCGAGCGAAGTGCGTCGAGGTAACGTTGCATCATGATCGTTTCGCGTCACACGACGAACCATGCCGCATCCGCGGCAGTGCCCGTTTTCTTTTTAAATATGCGCAAAAACGTGACATCACAGCCATCGCCGCACCGCCTGTTGCAAGAAGGAGAGCAAGCCACCCGGCGTCTTACTTGATCGGGCCGCTGCGCGGTCGAGATCAAATTCGGCCAAGCGTAAGGATAGTTGCACATGCAGTCGTTCGCCTAGCTTGCTCCCGACAACGATGGGCGTCGCCCCTGTCACGCTAAGGCGTTCGCGCTGTCCAGGCGTGAGAGTGGCTAAAAAATCCTGCTGCCACGACCACTGATCCAATGCGAGTACGTGCCGCACCAGCCAGACGGGTTCGTCGGCCAACAGGGCATGCATGTGCACAGCAGATGCCCGCGCAACCAAATCGGTTAGGCCACCCTGTTGTAACGGCGCGATGAACGTTGGTGCAGAGGCGCCCGATGTCGCGGCATCGATTAAGGTAGGATCGACAGGAATGCCGAGGCTATGCAATTCTGCCAAATGTTTGCGCACAATATGCTGATCTTCTTCTGCCAAGCGCGCAAGAATCCAGGACTGATCTCGTTTTTGAATTCCATGCAGCAGCAGTGCGGATTGGCGGTGCCAAGGCATTAACTATTCTCCGTTGGTTGCAGCGGCTGCCTCGATATTTGCTCGGCGGTGCCCAGCCAGCTATGTACTTGCGCCAACAACCTATCGCGCTCCTGGTTGCTCAGTTGCCGGGGTTCCTTTGCGCGCCTGCCAATCGTATGCACGCCCCATGCGAGCAATATAAGAACCAGCACGCCGGACAGCAGCACCATGGGTGACGCAATACCGTTGGCAGTAATATGTTCGGCGGCAACAGCTGGAGCAACAGCCGTATCGGTGACATCGGTGGCATCGGCACCTATAGGATTGGACCGCACGATTGTGCTGGTCATCGGCACACTATTGATCTGATCGACGGAATACACCGCCACAGCATCGCCGCGGTCCTTGTCGGCTCCGACCGCCCTCGCAACAATATCTTTTAATCGTTCAAGCTGCGCCTGATCTAGTGCCTTGCGCACTACCACGGCCACATTGACATGGCTCACGGCCCCTGCTGCCGAGACCACTTGTTCAACGCGGCGACCAAGTTGGTAGTCCACTTCCCGGCTGGCCGTCCCGGCATGGCCTGGTGCGGCGCTTGGCGTAGTAGAGGCTGCATCCGTTCCGTTATTGGTAGCGCGGTTGGTATGCCGCTCGCGCAAGATGGCACCAGTGGCAACACCTTGGTCTTCACCATTGCCCAGCACGGTTTCGGTCGTCACCTTGACATGGTCATGGTTAAGGGTCACATCAACGCTCGCGATGCCCTGGCCAACGCCGAAGGTCCGATCCAGCACTTCGACCACTTTCTTATTCAGATACACCTCGATTGCACGCTTGTCGTCTAGTCCGTCGGCAGACATGATGGCTTCGCCCTCTGTGCTGTTACGGCGCGTCAATGCTACCCCGTGCTGATTGACAATGGTTACGTCATTGGACTTGATGTCAGGCACCGCTGCCGCTACAAGGCGTTGAATGCCCTGAATCTGGTTGGCATCGAGTGTCTTGCCTTGTTTGGCCGCAATCGTAATCGAGGCCTTCGGCTGAGTACCGTTCTTTTTAAATAGAGCCTGTTCCGATAGCACCAGATGCACACGTGCCGTTTGCACTTCCTCAAGCGAGAGAATGGTGCGGGTCAACTCACCTTGCAGAGCACGCTGATAATTAACCTTTTGCGCAAATTCGGTCATCCCTACTTCGCTGTCATTGAATAATTCAAAACCAACCGCGCCTTGCAAGGGCAGCTCCTTTCCCACCAATTTCAGGCGCGTTTGATATACGACATCGGAAGGCACCATAATAGTAGTGCCTTCGTCACTGAGGCGATACGGCGTTTTTATTTTTTCCAATTCCGAAACCATGGTTGCGGCATCTTGTGGTGCTAGGTGGGCAAAGAGGACCTGGTAATGGGTCCGCAATGCCCACGTACCCAGTGCAATAGTTGCAATGATGATGAGCGCTGCGCCCAGCATCAATCCCAATTGTGCGGAACGCCCAAATTTATTCCAAAAATCGTTTAAAGCAGTCACGTCTGTTTACCTTACAATTTTCTTATACTTGCATCTGCAAGAGTTCACGATACGCATCGAGCACATGGTTTCGTACCTGCATCACCAGTTGCATGGACAGCTTGGCTTGCTCCAGATTGATCATGACCTGATGCAAATTAGTAGCATCGCCGGCCGCCAACTGCTGCACGCCATGGTCTGCATTGAGCAACTGAGTGTTCACCTGCGATAACTGCTGGCTAAAGGCAGCGGCGAACTGGCCTGATGCTGCAGCTAGTGTCGATGCAGGAGCGGTGGTGAGCTGCGCGACCTTTGCTGCACTCGTCAGATTTAGCGAAGGCATCGAAATCGGCGGTAAAAAAGTGAGCGCCTCTACACTCATTGCGAGCCTCCCAACTCAAGCGCTTTCAAGGCCATCGTTTTGGCTGCATTAAGCGCAACCACATTGGCTTCATACGCACGCAAGGCGCTGGCGATATTGACCATTTCGGTCACTTGATTCACGCCGGGCATCAAAACAAAACCTTTCTCATCGGCATCGGGATTGCCAGGTTCATACAACTTATGCGGAGCGACATCGGTTTCTTCGATACTGTGGATTTGGGCTCCATGCAATTGTGCTCCACTCAGTTGTTCAAAACCGACTGCGAAGTTGGTAGTGCCCTCGACGGTTGTGACGTGCAGAGGACGAAATAACTTACCATCAGGACCCTTGCTGCTGTGGATGTTGGCAAGATTAACGGCGGAAATATCGAGCCGAAGTTTTTCGACATTCATGCCGGTGGCGCTAATGGCAAAGGCGTTGCGATAATCCATTTAGCGTTTTCCTTCTGCGATGGCTGAACCGATGAGTGACATGTGTTTGTTCAGCGCTTTCAGCAGTGCTTCATACTGGACGGTGTTTTGTGCAAGGTGGGCAATTTCTGTATCAAGCAGGGCAGTACGATCGGCCTCTGCCACCGGCTCGCCCCGCTCGATCACAGGTCTAATTGCCGACAGCATGCTCGGCTGCACCGCTTCTCCCTGTCCCAAGGCAGTACGCACTAGCTCCATCTGCTGCTCGAAATTGACACTGGCAGGCGCATAGCCTTGAGTGTTGATATTGGCGATATTGTTGGCGATTGTCATATGCCGCAGACTGGCCGCATCGAGCGCCATTTTCACCATATCGACTGTGATTGCTTCAGCAGGACCAAACATGCAAGACACCCTTTTCCAATAAATAATTATCGTTAACTTGTTGCATACGCATTTTCCTCATTTATTCACTATTGAATCAACAGATCTGCGTGTAAGGCCCCTGCCGTTTTTACCGCCCGCAAGATTGAAATGATGTCACGTGTGCTGGTCTTGATACGGGTCAGGGCCTGAATCAGATCGGCTACCGAATTGCTTGACGCACTGACATAGCCGGTTTCATCATTTTCAGTCACCTTGATGCGTGTGTTTGCGAGGGCTTCGGTGCGCACATCGGGTCCGGTTTGCCGCACTAAAATCGGCTGCGACACCGTATTGTCAGTGACGATGGAAATTTTCAGGTCACCGTGAGAAATGACGATCTTGGCAATGCGGACATCACCGCCTGAAACCACGGTACCGGTGCGCTCGTCGACGACGACACGCGCGCGATTATCCGGCTCGACATTCAAGCGTTCGATCCGGGTCACGAAGTCAACCAGATAACCCCGATCCTGTTCGGGAACCCGGATTTCGATCCCTTCGGCATCTTGGGCTTTCGCCAAAGGTTGGCCAAAGGCCGCATTGATTGCAGCGGCTATACGCGATGCGGTCGTAAAATCGGCATCGCTCAGCGTAAATAACATCGTGTTGTCGGCTCTCAAAACCTTGGCCTGGATGCTGACTTCAACAGTGGCACCGGCTGGAATCGAGCCCACGGTCGGATGATTTTTTTGTGCCATATTGCCGTTCAGGTCGTACTTGTAACCGCCGACGAACAAGGCCCCTTGTGCCAGCGCATAAATTTTTCCGTTCGGTGCTTTCAGCGGCGCCAGCAACAGATTGCCACCGGCTAGACTGCGGGCATCACCGATGGAGGTCACGGTGACGTCGATCGTATCGCCTTCATGCGCGGTCGGCGGCAACTTGGCAGTGACCATTACTGCAGCCGCGTTACGACTTAATACCTCGCCGGGCTGCACAGCGACATCGAATTGCGCGAGCATGTTAGCAATCGACTGGCGCGTTGCCTTGTTGTTTACAGAGTCTCCGGAGTTGGCCAGACCTGTCACCAATCCGTATCCGATTAAGGCATTGTCACGCCAGCCTGCAAACTTGCCGATGTCTTTCAGGCGCACCATATCTGCATGCACTGTCTTAACGTGGAGAAAAGCGATGAATCCGAACAGCACCAGGCAGGCGCAACGATTCAGGCAAGAACGGTGAGTGCGCATCAGAATCCGACCCAGGTAAACAGGCGCGACCAAAAACCCAGCCGCTGATGGGTAGCAAGATCGCCATCGTTGAGGTAACTGATTTTGGCATCGGCCAGTCGATAAGAAAATACCGTATTGGTATCTGATATATCGAGCGGGCGCACCCGTCCTTCGACCTTGATCTTTTGTTTTTCTTCATTAATCTCAAGCAGCTGCTCACCCGTGACCCAAAGGTCGCCGTTGGAGGCGACGCTACGGACACTGACTGTCATTTGAGCCAGCATCTTGCCGGTACGTTGGATCGTGCCACCACCGTCAAAATGATTATTCACGCCAAGGCTGGCATTGTGTGTGATCTGGTTTGCACCAGCTTGCAGACCCAAATCACTGTTGCGTTGCAGTGTGGTGTCGGCACTGGTGGCCGCACTTGAATTCTCGTAAATCATGACAGTGAGAACGTCGCCTAGAAGATGCGCGCGTTTGTCGGAGGCGAGTGGACGGTAGCTGTTTTCGCTATACAGTGTCTCTGCAAGAAGTGGTGTTCCTACGCCGACCATCCACACAGCCGTGACCGAGATGAACACCATTGTTTTTCTTGTCGCACGCGGAGCCGACGTATACTTCATTGTCATAGATGGGCGCTCATTTTTCACTTACCTTCACGGCCTCGGTACTGGCCGATGGCCTAACGTGGATGCGTTGACCCACTTCTGCATTAGCCAGAGCAATGGCACGCGATTCGAGTAACAAGGCGCCGGCAACGAATTGCAGACTGACACTATCGCCTTGTGTCACTGCAATCGGAGTTTGTAAAGATGTTTTTAACAGTGGCTCACCTGAAAATAAAGTGCGTTTCAGAGTGCCACGAACGAAAGTGCAATCTGCAGGGAAGGGTGCACTAGTCAGTGCGGCTACATCTTGTTCACGCAATTGCAGTGCGTCGCATGGCGGCACGATGCCTTTCAATAAATCATGTTTTGCAACCAGTATCATTTGATGAACCTGCACGTTAAACGGCACAGTAACGGAACGTACAAATATGCCATCGATGATGATATCGACCCATACCGTGACACGACGATGCAAGGCGTGTGCGGGCGGTATGGCGCGCGCCTTGAGCTCCATTTTCCCGAGAGGCAATGGCAAATCGGGTAGCGGTGCTGACAACTGCAATACGACCCGGCGATTTTCCTGAGCCAGCAACTCCCTTAGGTAGGTTTGGGCGTGGTCGACGATCATGCTTGGGTCAATCACGGAGGCGATTCGCTCGACCCGCACCGCCTCGGCGCCCTTCCACGTGATGGCACGACCGAATCCTCGGGCGCGTACTATGCGTTCGATCGCATTGCGAGAATAGCGGTCGGTGTACCCAGGTCGTGGTGCGGCACCCAGATCAATCGTTTTTAAGAGCTCCCATGCACCATTATCGGCTTGGTCGGTATTTTCCAGCGTCGTTACATCGGCAAGCGTCACACGTACCCCACTCACCATGACATCGGCTCTGATTGATAATTGCACACCAGCGATACATGACCTAGCTACGCCCAATATCGATATCAGGACGCCTACTATCATGACCAGAATGCGAATGACGACGCCGGTTTGAAGACTAAAACTCATTTTTCTTAGCGTCGCAGGTTGTTCGTCATTGTCATCATTTCGTCCGATGCCTGCGCCATCTTCGAACTCAGCTCATAGGCCCTTTGGGCGACCATGAGTGCAACCATTTCCTCGACCAGAGAGACATTGGAATTTTCCAGCGCACCCTGTGTGAAAGTGCCCATACCTTGTTCGCCTGGCTTACCGTAGATGGCATCTCCCGATGTCTCGGTCGGCGTGTAGACTCCTTTGCCAGCCACTTTAAGACCGGAGGGATTGGAAAAATCGACCAGTTCAAGCTGACCGACATCAGTCGTTGTCACGTGGGGCCCCGTCTGCGTTTGCACCGAGACCTTGCCGTTAGCGCCAATGATGACCGCCGATGCATTCGCCGCAATATGGATTGCTGGCTTCAATACATGGCCGCCGCTGGTCGCAAGATAGGAATCCTTGGTCACCTCCAGCGTACCGCCACGGCTATAACCATGACTGCCGTCAGCAAGAGTGACTTCAAGAAACCCACTGCCATTGATAGCGATGTCGAGTTGCGAATCGGTTTGTGTCAAGATGCCGGACGAAAAATCCTTGGCAATACTATCGACACTGATGCCGATTCCGAGCAAGCTGACGTTGCCTGCGGCGCCACTCGGATTACCGTTGGTTCCGACATGCATCAGTTCTTGAAAATTAATCCGGCTTTTTTTGAAGCCCGTTGTACTGACATTGACCATATTATTGGCAATGTTGTCGATACTTTGCTGCTGTGCCTGCATGCCGGTGGCTGCAATATATAGAGCGTCATTCATAGGCTTCCTGTGGAATTATTAAAAATGGTTAAAACTCGCCCAGCTTTTGAATCGCGGTGCGCAGCATTTCGTCGTAACCCTGGAACAACTTTTGCGCTGCTTCAAAATGATGTGTGGTTTCCATCATTGAAATCATTTCACGCAGTGGCGTGACGTTGGAACTTTCCAGATAGCCTGCCTGCAGTTCAGCTGGCACTTCGGAGATCGTCGCCACAGTGCCGTTGGCACTATCGGGACGTAATAATCCATCAGGTGTTTTAAGCAGGGAGTTGCCGTCTTTAAATTGCACGATCTTGATCTGGCCGACCGACACGCCTTCCTGCATGACATTGCCAGCATGGTCAATTACCGCGTTGTTGCCATTCACGACAATATCGCCGCTCTTGCCTTGTACTGCGAAACCAGCCACTGACACCAGACGGCCGCTGCGATCAAGGTGAAAATCTCCAGCACGGGTATAGGCTGAACCGTCGGATGTGGCCACTTCGAAATAGCCGTCGCCGACAATGGCGACATCCCAGGGTCTGCCGGTTTGTTTGACAGGGCCGGTTGACATGTCGAGCGTGTGACTCATGACTGGCGTGAGCCCTGAAAAAGCGTTGACGCCAGTGTGATTAGTGCCAATCGAACTGCTGCCTGAAGTCGCAGCCCCTCCTGCGGCATACATCACATCACCGAATGCCTGGGTTACCGGGATCGAACGCTTGTAGCCGGGTGTGGTCATGTTTACCATGTTTTGACTGATGGTATCCATATAGCGCAGGTCGTTGTGCATGCTATGGGCGGCTGCGATGAGTGCATTGGTCAAAGTTTGTTCTCCTTAAATCGACAGCGTGGCAAACGCACGCAATTCCAGCGAATTGGGTACTTCGGCCAATGACAAAACACGCAATTGTGGCACCATCCGTTCCGACAGAACGCGAATGTGACGCCGCAACTCTGGGGCGCATAACAGCACCGGCAGCAGATTATTTTTCATCATTTTTTCTGCTTGTTGCGCCACACGAGCAATGACTTGTTCGGCAAATTTTGGCTCAACGACGAGTGCACCACCTGACTCGACGGCGCGGATGTTTTGCATCAGGCTGTGTTCAATGGAGGGATCGAGCGTCATCACTTGCAATACGTTGCCGCCCGAGACAAGTGCCTGGCAGATAAGTGCGCCAAGACGCTGGCGCACCAACTCGGTTAAATAAACCGGATCTTTACTATTTTTTGCGTGGTCGACCAAGGTCTCAATGATGGCATCGAGATTGCGGATCGAGACCGCTTCTTTTAACAAATTTTGCAAAACACGCTGCACTTCGCCTACACCGAGCACGGTCGGGATGATTTCCTCTACCAATCCGGGTTGTGTTTCGCGTACGCGCTTGAGCAAGCGTTCTGTTTCCAAACGTGTCAACAAAATCGACGATTGTTGGCGTAGCACCTCGCAAAGATGGGTCATGAAGACGGTCGGCGGATCCACCACGGTAAATTTTCCGGCGCGTGCCTCGTCGCGTTGTGATTCTTCAATCCACACGGCCGGCAATCCATAGCTCGGCTCCTTGGTATCGATGCCACGCAACTTCGGGGCTTGTCCACCCGGATGAATGGCAAGCAACCTGCCTCGCAAAATTTCTCCTTTGGCCATTGCAACACCGAAGACCAGAATTTCATAGGCATTGGCCGCGAGTCGTGCCCCGGCTTTAAAACGCACGCTCGGCAACACCAGCCCGGATTCCAGTGCGTACTGTTTGCGGAAAGTGGCGATGCGCTCCATGAACATTGCCTGGTCGGTTTCCATCATTGCAACGAGTGCAACACCAAGTTGAACCTCGACCGGCTCGATCGGTAGCAACCCATACGTATCGTCGTCGTTTTTCGCGTAGCTATGGTCCGATTGCTCCGCGCCTTCTGCGGAAGAGGAATCTGTTTTTGTGCTGCGACCAAGCAGCACCAGCGCGCCATAAAAGACGATCAGGATCAAGGCGGGCCAAGCAGGAATGCCCGGCAAGAACATCAGGCCGACGAGAGAGATGGCCACTAGCACCAACGTCTTTGGAAATGAGGTGAGCTGACGAAAAGCTTCCACACTCAAATTTTCGTCCGAGGCCGAACGCGTCACAATGAGACCGGTACCCACTGAAATTACCAGTGCCGGCACTTGGGTCACGATGCCATCGCCAATGGTGAGCAAGGTATAGGTTTGTAGTGCGTGATCCCACTTCATGCCCATTTGCATCACGCCGATCACCAGACCGCCAACGCTATTGATCAGCATGATAATGATGCCGGCGATCGCGTCACCTTTGACAAATTTACTGGCACCGTCCATGGCGCCATAAAAGGCGGCTTCCTTGCTGATATTCTTGCGGCGGCGTTGCGCTTCTTCCTGGTCGATGAAACCCATGTTGAGGTCGGCATCAATACTCATTTGCTGACCGGGCATGCTGTCGAGTGTGAAACGCGCCGCCACTTCCGAGACGCGCTGGGCGCCACTGGTGACCACCACAAATTGAACGACGACGAGGATCAAAAACACGATCAGGCCGATCACATAGTTGCCACCCACCACATAAGTGCCGATCGCGCCAATAACCTGGCCTGCGTCGCCATCGCGCAGAATCAACCGTGTCGCCGAAATGTTCAATGCTAGACGAAATAGCGTCGCAATAAGGAGCATCGACGGAAAAGTCGAAAACTCTACTGGCTTGGCCATATAGAAAGTCAACAGCAAAATCAATAAGGCAAAACTGAAATTGGCCAAAATCAGAAAATCGAGCAGGCCTGCAGGAATTGGCGCAAAAAGCATGAACAATACGCCCACGACCAGAATCACCATCGCGATATCGCTATTTGCCCCGAGGACCCGCCTAAGTGCGTTCACAACGCTTGTCCCAATGCCAGGGGCATCGATTTCAATGGCGACGTGGGACGTTGAGGCGAAGGATGATTGCGTGCATTGCGCATCGCGTAGACCCAGATCAGGATTTTGGCCACTTTGGGATACAAGTCTTCCGGCACGAATTCGTCCGATTCCGCCCGTTTGAATAGTTCGCGGGCCAGTAAAGGGTTTTCCACGATCGGGATGTGATGAAGCCGGGCCGCTTCGCGCATTTTTGCTGCCAACTTTCCACTCCCCTTTGCCAGCAGTTTAGGCGCCGGCATCTCTCCATGGCGATAAGAAATTGCCACGGCAATATGGGTGGGATTGGTGATCAGAACGTCCGCTTCTGGCAGTTTTCGCACTGAGCGCGCTTGCTGCAGAAGTTCATTGCGCAATTGGCGCATGCGGTGCCGTATACGGGGATCACCCTCTTTTTGTTTATGTTCATCGGTGATGTCACGATGGCTCATCCGCATTTTTTTTGCGTAATCCCATCGGGTGTAAATCACGTCGATCAATCCAATGAGAAAAAACACCAAAAGTAGTTTGAACAGCAGCGGGGCCACGTGACCGAGCACAATGGCTGCATGCGCACGAGGGTCGACATAACTCAGATTGAGCAACTCTGGCATCAGGTGTTTCATCGCAACCCAAACCACGCCGGTGAGTACGCCCAGCTTGATGACGCTACGTAGGGCGTCATACAGCACTCGCATCGAAAATAGGCGCTTCAATCCGGTGGCGGGATTGAGTTTGGTGAAGTCGGGCTTGATCGGATCGAAGCTAAAGATCGCACCCACTTGAGCGAGATTGGCCATGATCACAACACCGCAAATTGCCAGCATCAATGGCGCCAACACCTCCAGGCTAGTGCCAATAATGTGCATTAGCCAACGTGCAACATGATCGCTTGCCCAATCGGACCGGGCAGCATCATAGAAGACATTTTGCACAATCGCCAGTTCGCGCTTGGCCATCGATGGCCCGAGCGCAAAGCAAACGCATACCAAGGCGGCCAGCACAGCGGCAAAGTTTGCTTCTGTACTTTTAGCTACTTGTCCCCGTTTTTGGGCTTCTTTGAGTTTGTAAGGGGTGGCCGCTTCGCTCTTGTCCTGTCCTGATTCGGCCATCTATAGCACCCGTTCCCAGAACGTAAAAACGCCGCCAAAGACCTTGGTTGCTACCGCGCCAAAATGTGCCGACACGTAAGCCATCACTGACAGGCCGATGGCGATCTTGACCGGCACGCTCAGTGTAAAAATATTCATTTGGGGCAAGTTGCGTGACAACACGGCCAAACATACTTCGACCATGAACAAGCAAAATAGAGGAGGGGCGGCAAGCATCAGGCCTAAGGTGAACACACTGCCAAATTGACGCATCAAATCCGCTGGGGTGGGCCATAACATTGCCGTGCCAATCGGCATACGCTCTAGTGAATAGGCAATGCCACGCAATAATGTGTGATGGGCATCCATCGTAAAAAACAAGGCCGCGGCAACTAGGCCAAAGAGTGCGGCGATCAGCGGCGACTGACTGCGTGTAATAGGATCTAAAACATTAGCGATGCTAAAGCCCATTTGAAGATCAAGTAAGTTACCGGCAAAAGAAAATGCGGCAAATGCTACGAAAATACCAAGCGACATTAATGCACCAATGGCCAGTTCATTGAACCCTGCTGCAAACAACTGCGGCAGATCCGTGGGAATCATATATGGCGCGAGACGGATAGAGACCACCAAAGATGTCGCTAACAGCATGATGAGTAAAGCGCGGATTTGGATTGGCAATCCCGACACCTGCAAGAAGGGAGCCAGCAGCAGCAACGCGGAAAGACGGAGCGAACATAACAAAACAGCAGTGACCCACGTTGCATTAAATTCGAGAGTCATGTCAAATTAAAAATAATTGGGTATATTGGAAATCAACCCGCTTGCGAGCAGCAGCAACTTACGCAACATCCATGGGCCAAATATAGTCAAAGCAGCAACGGCAGCAATGAGCTTCGGAATAAATGTCAACGACATATCTTGAACCTGGGTGACGACTTGCAATACACTAACGACAAGTCCAACAACAAGAGTTGCAATTAAGATGGGTGAGCAGATAACCACGGCACCCCAAAGAAGTTGCGCCATTAATTGCAATGCAACATCCGATCTCAACTTCCACTCCCTAAGAGACAATGGCTGTGGGCGGCCATTGATAACGCATTATTTGTAGTCTTTTACTGGCGTTTTTTGGCACAGCCGATTCTTTGCCGGGAAACGATTTATTTGCAATATATCTACAGTATAACATACTAACTATCAAAGTAAGGACGGCAACCCGACCCTGAAAACCACCCTTGCCGGGATGAAAGGACTTGATCACGGTCTGACTGCCAAGGGTCACGCCTAACTATCCTCAAGCCGGCAGGTTTGCCATTTCGGTCGGATGATGTAGCGCCTGCGACTTATTACGAAGGAATCCTTACGGTACCCCTTGCTGCTGCTTGATACCGATTGAAAACACCCGTATTTTGCATTCGAGCCGGATTCGGACTTATTTGTGTAATGGACAATCGTCTACTTTGGAAAATTCGATCAAGCAAGCGCAAATGGAACGGATCATCGGGAAGTCGACTGCCAAGAATTGGTAGATGATGAGCAATTGCGGGCGGTGTTTAGCGATTGATTTCAGGCGTTTGCTTGGATTTTTCGGTTTGGCGGTAAAATCCAAAAAGTTTGTGTTGTTAAGTGCTTAATTTTCTGCTTAATTTTTCGTGGGAAATACCTACTTATCCTCAACATGGCAGCTAACATCGGCCTGATCGTTAACAGTTTTTGCAATAATTTCCGGCACAGGGAAGACCCGGTTTTTACGCCGGGAGGCGGTTCCGGCTTCCATCTTCAGCAATTGCATCACAAAGGAATTGTAGTGACTATTACTCGCACCAAAGCGCCCGCCACCTTGCGTCAAGTCGCTGCCCAGGCAGATGTTTCAGTGGCCACCGTGTCACGCTATTTGAATAAAAGCCTCAAGGTAGGTATCGCGACCGAAGAACGGATTTTGGCTGCCATCGCCGACTTGCGATACAAACCCAATTTGCTCGCGCAAGGCTTGTCCAAGGGCAAAACCATGATGATCGGCGTGCTGACGCCATCGGTGACCAGCCCGTTTTACGACCACATTCAATATGGCTTGGAAATCACGACCGCCAAGGCCGGCTACGTTTGCGTTTCCGCCAGCGGCGACCGTGATACCGCAGCCCAGGTCAAGGTGCTGGACATATTAGTCGGCCGCCGGGTTGATGGTGTCGTGATACTGGAGAGCAGGATGTCGGACGCCCTATTGGCCGGCTATGCGCGCCAACTGCCGGTAGTGGTGCTGGGGCGCTCGATCGTTGCCGAAAATTTGTATTCGATGACCATCAGCCATGTGCGGGCCGCGTTCGATGCGACCAACCATTTATTGGCGCTGGGACATCGCGATATCGTATTCATTGGCGGCTTGGATAACAATAGTGACTCAATCGAGCGCTTGGCTGGTTACCGCCAAGCGCTGGAAGCTGCCGGCGTCCCGTTCCGGCCGGAAATGACAATTGCTGGCGAATTTACCGAGCATTCCGGCATCAAGGCTTTCGACACCATGCAAGAGCGCGGCTTGTCATACACCGCCGTATTTGCCGCCAACGATCAAACTGCTTACGGCTTGCGCCTGGCCCTGTATCAGCGCGGCATCCGCGTGCCGGAAGATGTCTCCATCGTCGGTTACGACGATTTGCCCGGCTCTATCTTTTGTACGCCACCCTTGACCACCGTGCGCCAGCAAACCTATTTCATCGGCGAAGCGTTGGGCAATGACCTGTTGTCCCTGATGACCGATACCCCGCGCCAAACCGCCAATATCGAACTTGAATTGATGGTGCGCCAATCTACCGCAGCGCCGGCCCGGTGAGCGCACGTTTTGCATTTGCTGGCATGGACGCGATTTTTTGGCTTTGAAGGCGAAAATATACTGGGGTATGTATATTTTAAATGCCAATGAAAGCCTGCGGGTAAGTGGGTATTTTGGAATATACCCCCGTTATTTTATCTAATTCTAATTGATTTCCTGCTGTTTCAAGCATTCAATGCACGCAATGGAGCATCGTCCATTGATCCAAGTCGCCGTATTCTTCAGCTACACCGTGATCCTATTCAGGACACGCTCTATTCCCCGATCTCCTTTTCATCGCTTCAATTTGGGCAGTCATATTGCGTGCCGGCAAAGTAAATTTATCAGAATTGCATCTTGTGTTAATCAACAAACATGAGTTATTGCAAGTCGATTAACAAACATTGAAAATATTTAGTTAATCGGTTTACTATTTGCGGTTTTGCGATTGTAAATCGGTTTACTGTTTGTTATTCTGGCCGCTGCATTTGACATTCCAGTTGCTCTTGCCGCCAATTTTTTGTGGTTTCAAGATTCAAGAAGGCATTTTGTCTCTTGCGCAACGTCGGGGCCATATTGAAAACAAGGAAGGGTTTTCGATACAGCAAAACCCATCCATGGACTGCAATTTGCAAGTCGCACTATTTAAAAAAATAATCAGGAGAAGAAGATGCACATCATTTCACGACCCAAGATTAAATGGGTTTTTACCCTTGCCCTGTTGGGGAGTAGTCAATCAGGTTTCGCAGTACCTGAATTGTTGATTAATGGCAATTTTGGCGGCTTTAACAATGCTGGCGTCGCAACTCCCAGCATGGCAGGATGGGTCGTAACCAACAACGGCGCGAACACGTCAGACATCAAGATTTACGACAAGGATGCCGGCTGTTCTGCCCAGCAATGTAGCGGTGTGCAAAAGGCGGTTTTTCAATGCGGGCAAGTTTTAGCCAGCGATCCCTGGTTCAATACGGAAATTTTGCAGACATTGCCCTCCAAGCTCAAGCCCAATACGCGTTATCGTCTTAGTTATTCCATGTTTACTGATATCACGACGCCGTTGGTCAAATCTGCCCAGGCGGTTGGCGGCGTAAGTATTATGCTTCTGCCGGTAGGTTCAGAGGGATATGCCGTCATGCACGGTCTACAAATGTTTCCTAAATTCGCGTCGCTTGCCACCAATGATGTGGCTGCATTGCTCGCGCAACCAACAGTGGAAGAATTTGTCACGCCAGATGATGCAGCGACGATGAATCGCACTGTGCAGCTCAACTTCTACCTTACTAAATCAGATCCTTCGGTATCGTCCCGCGCCTGCGTCGGCAATCTTTCATTGACCGAAGTGGCAGCGCCATCGAGTGCCCCGATCAGGGTGGCGGTCAATGGTGTAGGTTATGCCGTCAACGGTCCGAAAATAGCTACCTTGGTATTGCCAACCGGCACTACCAGTACGGCAGCATATCGTTGGCGTTTGATGCAGGGTAATACCCCGGCATCCATGAAATCTGACGTGTCGCGTGTCGTCACAAAAAAGATTTTTGGCAAGATTGTATCCACCAGTACATCCAATTCGTCCTCAGACGCAAAATACCTGACCACTCTGGGCAACGCGAGCAGAGATCCTGACAGTGGCGATATCGCAGTTGTTTTGGATTTTTCCGGTTTTACCACAACGCCGGTCACCTCGGTATCGACTATCCGAACCGGTAGCTCATTGCAATCGACTACTACCGTTACTACCACCTCGATCACGGCCAATATTACACCGGAGGATTACTGGATTCAGGTCACCGATGCGGCGGACGCCGAGCTGACAAGAAGCCCCAAGTTCAGGTTAATTGGTCAGGGCGGGTGGGAATATGGAAGCAATGACAGGATTAGGGTTGACGCTTTGGCAGCTCTTAAAAGTCAACGCAGCGGCGCAGCCGTACCTTATTTTGTCAGCGGTAACAATCTGCGCGGTTATAACTTCCATGACGTAGTGCCTCATGCGGCCTCGCATAGCCCGGATATGGCTACTTGCTGGTTTGGAACCGATGGCATGGGCTTGGAGTCGAGCAAAGATTTGCATGGCAATGACTGGGGCAATGGCGGTTCGGGTTGTGTAGACGGCACCGGCAAAAGAAAGACCTTTGACGTCACCGGCGGTTGGTATGACGCAGCCGACCATGGCAAATATGTAGTCAATGGCGGCATTGCCTTATGGACCCTGCAAAACCAGATTGAACGGATGCAAGGTCGGGGAAGCTTCGCTAACCAAAACACGATCAACGCGTTGTTGGCGGAAGCGCGCCACGAAATGAGCTGGATGTTGAAAATGCAGGTGCCAGCCGGCATGCGTATGAAAGTGCCGCTCGGCTATCAAGACAAAATCCAGGCGGTTTCTGCGATTACGCCAAATTATGGCCCGACTGGTGCCGTTGGTATGTATCAGGTAGATCTGGCCGGTCAGCCGATGGCACCGACCGCACAGGGGGCAGTCGCTTTTGGCGGCGGTCAAATTCCACGTCTGCGAATGAAGGTCAGTCTGAGCGAAGTCGATGTGGGCGACATGGTGTTCCACGCAGTGCACGACCAGAACTGGACTGCGATCCCGCTTGACCCCTCAAAGGATACGCAGCCGCGGGTGCTGATGTATCCCACTACGGCAGCGACACTTAACTTTGCCGCCGTGGCAGCGCAGTGTTCGCGTGTTTTCAAAACCGTTGATCCTGCTTTCGCCAACCAGTGTCTGGCTGCAGCAAAAAAAGCGTGGACCAAAGCCCAGCAGTTCCGCACCGGTTTTACCGACGGACTGGGCAATGTGGTGCCGGCCAAATCGGACATTCTCCGTTATGAATTTTCGAACATGAACTGGTCCGCAG
>JAZKIX010000069.1:30308-36736 GCA_040384645.1 Pseudomonadota bacterium
GATTACAGCGGCACGACCGTGACGACACGCAAGAATAGTGCTTTGCTTGCCAATGGTTTTGCAGTCAATGCCATGTTTAATGGCGGCGGCGCGTATGGCGATTTGCGGGTTGGCGATGAATATTACTGGGCTGGTGCTGAATTAACTCTTGCCACTGCAGCGGCAGGTACCGTCGACAATAGTTATTTGGCCTATGGTACGACGCAAGGCGTCTTGCCCAATACCTGGCCCGCCGCGCAAGATATTTATGGCCAATGGAGCCCATGTAACCAAGCTGGTCAGCCGGTGCAATGTTATGACTGGATTGATGGTTTTGACTGGCAGAACGTCAGCGCGATGGGAACCTTGTCATTGCTGACTTATAACAAAGGCAGTTTGGCGACAACAGGAAAAGATAATCTGCTGGCGTTTGCTGACATGCTATTGACGCAAACCAACAGCCAAGCGTATCGCTTTCCCAAAAAATCCGATATCCGCGACAACGCAGCACTGGAAACATCGCGCGACTATCATTATGAATGGGGTTCAAACGGCAATGTCTTGAATCGCGCCATCATTCTGGCCGCTGCATCAGAATGGCAAGCTGACGCAGGTAAGAAAAAATCGTACGTCGATGCAACGGTCGCAGCGATGGATTATTTGCTGGGCAGGAATGCCTTGGGTGTGTCCTTCATTTCGGGTTACGGTAGCAACGCATTCGCTAATCCGCATCACCGCTGGTATGCGCATCATGCTGATGTCAATGCGCCGAAAACCCCCGCTGGCTTTATCTCCGGTGGCCCTAATTCACGCGATATACCAGCCTTGCGTGCCAATGCACCACGCTATGAAACGGCGTCCGCAGTGACCTATGCTAAAACACATGGCGACCCTGCTGCCGTCTTGGGTGGCATCAGTGATCCGGCCGCACGATTCTTTGAGGCCAATGTAGTGCCTTATTGCATGGACGATACGGGTGCCAGCGGTGCGGTCTATTTCATGCAGAAATGTCATATCGATCACTACCGCTCGTTTGCCACCAATGAGGTAGCAGTCAACTGGAGTGCGCCGCTGATTTGGGTAACGCAATTTTTAAGTGAAACGTATCCTTAATAGCTTGGATAACATGCCCTAGGAATAGGGCGCCGGAGTAATGCCGTAAAAAGGCGAACACTGTCGTAGTGTTCGCCTTTTTTATTTAACATCGAAGAACCAACCGGTGGAGGTTTTGCTGCGCTCTGTCACATCTCGGGAGATCGGAAGGCGTCTGGCTGAAGTCACTGCAATCATGTGGTGAGAACACGCTGGCGGCTGGGGTAGGCTCGATGCGTGGGCTGTTTTGGCGTATTACACAATCATCAAATTAAATAAAATGCACGGTCAAATTCAGCGGCAGCTCATGGAAGCCGTGTTATGTAATTTGGGATTCCCCTCACGAAAGTGACTTGGCGATCAATTCCTTGCGTCGGACTTACATATATAAGTCGACACCAGCCAACGGCGTCAAATTTACGCCAGGTTATTTATTGCGCCAGCCGACTTTAGGTCAGTTTCCATTTCTCAATAAAAACCACCAACACTGTGGTTAACCACAATTGACGTGGGATCTAATCCTGACAATACTGATCGAAGTGAACCGGTTAACTGTGTGATTTTCCGAGTCACTTTTTTTAAATCTATTTGGTAAACCGATTTACTAAATAAATTTATTTTGACGCGTGCATATTGGCATCAGCCAAGGCATGGCGCGAGAAAAAGCCGCTGAAGTCATCTAATGACCCGGTTGCGATTGGGCGACATGCAAAATCGAATCAATAAATCAAACAGGAGAGTAGGGATGAGACAAATATTAAGACCCGCTGCAAAGTGGGCTTTTGCCCTGGCAGTGCTGGGAACGACGCAGACGGTATTGGCTGAGTTAGGACCCGAACTAGTGACGAACGGAACTTTCGGAAATATTGCTAGTACTGGGGTTGCTACGCCTAGTACGGCTGGATGGACGGTTCTGAATACTGGTCCAAATACTGCGGATTTCAAGTCCTACAGTAAAAATTTCGGCTGTAGCCAAAGCCAATGTTTATTGGAACAAAAAGCAATTTTTCAATGCGCGGAAGTGCCAACGAATTCTTGGTATACAAGAGTTCAGCAGACTTTGCCATCCAATTTAAAGCCGAATACTAGATATCAATTCAGATTCGCTGCCTTTACAGATAACACCGTCACTTCGCCAGACTACCTTCCGTTAAGTGTAATTTTGAATGAGATTACGTTTGTGGGTTCAAATGGAGAATATTTAGGCGCTGCGCTGAGCAAACAAATTTTCCCCAAATATGCCTCACTCACGACCATGGACGTAGGAAGGATTATTGTCGAACCCTCCACCATCGAGTTTGTCACTTCCGACAATGTGGCAGTGATGAATGCGCATGCCAACATCGCATTTTATATAAACAACACTGGTAAAACAAAATCTAGAGGCTGTATTAGTAATGTTTCGTTGAAAGAGGTTAAACCAGATTTAAGCAGTGTCAGAGTAGCTATTAATGGCAACGGCTATGCTGCGGATGGTCCGAAAATTGCAACCCTTGTTTTGCCTGCGGGAACAACGAGTACTAGCAACTATCGTTGGAAGTTGATGCATGATAATCAAGTGGCGCTCCAAACCTATACTTGGTCTGCGACATGGCCAGGCGGAGGCACTGGCGGAGGAGGGCAAGATGGTTATCCGACCCATTTCGGTACTCTAGACAACAGTAATGCAGCGCGAGATCCGGATAGTGGTGATACCACGGTTTTGCTGGATTTCTCTGATTTTTCCTCAAACACGATAACTGTTGTTACTACAGGTCCTGCGAATGGTGGCTGGACGCAGACTAAAAATACAAAGTCCGTTGTTACACCAAATGACTATTGGATCTTGGTTACCGATGCGAACGGTAATATGTTGGCGAAAAGCAACCCGTTTAAACTAAACGGACCTAAGGGATGGCCCAATGGTAGCAATAAGAGAATTAAAACTGATGCGCTAAACGCCTTGACAAGCCAACGTAGTGGAGCAGCAGTAAGTTCGATGTATACGGGACTCGATATTACCGGATATTTTATGAACGAAACCCGAACACATGCGGCTTCGCATGCACCTGATCTTGCCACTTGCTGGGTTGGAGCCGATAGCAATGGCATGCTGACAACCAAGGACTTGCACGGTAATGATTGGGGTAATGGCGGTTCCGGATGCGTAGACCCCACCGGTGCAGCGAAGAAAATTGATGTGACCGGTGGCTGGTATGACGCAGCGGACCATGGCAAATATGTCGTCAATGGCGGTATTGCATTGTGGACCTTGCAAAACCAGATCGAGCGTTTGCAAAATAAAGGCTCATTGTCTCAATTGCCCGGCTTACTGGCCGAAGCAAAACATGAGATGGACTGGATGATCAAGATGCAGATAAAGCTTGGTGATAATGGTATTGGCCCCCGTATGAAAGTGCCACTAGGTTACCAAGACAAGATACAAACCGGCCCTACTTACGGACCAAATGGTTCTGCCGGCGTTTACCAAGTGGATTTATTGGGTCAGCCAATGGCACCCACTGCAAAAGGCGCGGTAGACTTTGGTGGGGGACAGATCCCGCGTTTGCGCATGAAACTCGATTTGACTGAAGTCGATGTCGGCGGCATGGTATTTCATGCGGTGCATGACCAAAACTGGACCGGCCTTCCGCTCGATCCATCCAAGGACACGCAGCCACGGGTTTTGATGTATCCCACCACCGCAGCAACGCTTAATTTTGCGGCTGTTGCAGCACAGGCATCGCGGATCTTTAGAGCCAGCGATCCTCAATTTGCCGAGGACTGTTTGAAGGCTTCGAAACTGGCGTGGAAGAGTGCCAAAAAATTCCGCACAGGTAAGGACGAGTTGGGTAACGTGATAGGACCTGCCAATTCCGATATTTTCCGCTACGAGTTTTCCAATCAAAATTGGGCTGGTGTCGACACAAGCGGTACGACATCTGCTACAAAAAAGAACAATGCTCTCTTACAGTATGGTTTTGCAGTTAATCCTATGTTCAATGGTGGCGGTGCATATGGTGACTTAAGGTTGGGTGATGAGTTTTATTGGGCCGGTGCTGAGCTAACTTTAGCAACTGCGGCTGCAGGCGCTATCGACACCGTACCTCTGACTTACGGCACTTCGGTCGGTGTATTGACTGGTACTGATATTTACGCACAGTACAGTGCCTGCAATCAGACGGTTCAGCCAGTGCAATGTTATGGCTGGATCAATGGTTTTGATTGGCAAAACGTACACGCATTGGGAACCCTGTCGATGCTTACCTATAAAGGAGGCGCCCTAGCTGACCCAAAAGCGAAGACCAACCTCACCGCGTTTGCAGATGCTTTAGTAACGCAAACGAATGGCCAAGGATATCGCTTCCCCAAATTGGTCGATAAACGAAATAACTTAGTGAATGAATCATCGCGTGATTATCATTATGAATGGGGCTCCAACGGCAATGTGCTCAATCGGGCAATGATCCTGGCAGCAGCGTCGGAATGGCAAAGTGATGCGGCCAAAAAGAAGGGATATGTCGATGCAACAGTTTCTTCGATGGATTATCTGCTAGGACGTAATGCAATGGGGGCTTCATTCATTTCCGGCTATGGTACGAAACCGATGGCGAACCCACATCATCGTTGGTACGCACTTCATGCGGACCCTAGAGCACCAAGGACGCCAGCAGGCTTTATTTCCGGCGGTCCTAACTCGCGCGATATTCCTGCATTGCGTGCCAATGCGCCACGCTACGAGAATGCTTCAGCGGTCAATTATGCGAAACTCAATGGCGATCCAGCTGCTACCTTGGGTGGTATCAGCGACATGTCAGCACGGTTTTTTGAAGAGAACGTGGTGAAATATTGTATGGACGATACCGGCCTTACCGGCGCCGTATATTTTATGCAGAAATGCCATATGGATCACTATCGTTCATTCGCCAGCAATGAAGTGGCAGTCAACTGGAATGCGCCGCTAATCTGGGTGACGCAGTTCTTGAGCGAAATATATCCGTAACATTTAGATCAAACAAGGCCTCGAATAAAGAGGCCTTGCGCTAAAAATAAAGGGAGAGTGCTCGTTGAGGGCACTCTCCCTTTTGACTGAAACCTGTCTGCTTTATTTCAAGCGAATCTCAAGGCGCCGGATCGAGATGCCCATTTCCTTGAATGCTTCAGGAATGGTGTTGTTGAAATCCTTCACAAAATGCCGTACCACTTTGCCGGAGCGCGTTTCCGGGTTCAGGCGCAAGCCGAGGACTTGGTTCTTGGCGTAGTCGGCCAATTCGGCGGGAGTCTGTCCCCAATTCTTTTCATTGAAATAGTTCAGCTGATCACTCTTGATGGTGATGCGCAGCCACTTATCGGCATATTTTGCTTGATCGATTTCGATAAAACGGGCTGCGGTAAAGGATGGGTTGTCTTGTTCTTCCCAACCTTGTTCAAACAAGGTGATGGCAAAATTGACCTTGCCTGCATCCCATGCATTCAACTCCTCGTCGCTCTTGATATAGCTGCCATACAAGGCCTTGATCTTGGCGGGATCGGGAATGAAGGTTTTCGCCGAATTGACCTTGACTTCAAAAACGATGCTATCGACCTTGCCGAAAGTGATTTTTTCAGAAAGGAACTGCGGTTCGATCCCGTTGGAATGCTGGCGGTCCCAGTCGGCGTATTTTTTGACTAGCACTGCCTGATAAGTGTTGGCGCCTTGGCATGATTTATCGGGTTGGCTATTGGTGGCCGCGATGCCGTAATTGTCTACCGGCAAATGTAAGCCCTTGAATTCGGCAGAGTTTTTAACATGGCTCCAGCCGGTCAATGCATTTTTGTGACCGTTAAATAATACAAGCGCATTGCCTTTCGCTTCATCCAGCTCGTTTACGCAATTCTCAATTGTTTCAATCGTGTAACCGTCGAATTTTTCCGTACTCGCCAAGGACGAGGGTAAGACGCCACATATTGCTGTCATACCGAAAATGGACGATAAGAGAAATCGGTTGATTTTAGTATTCTTCATTGTTGAATCTTTCTCAAAAGCAAACTGGGAAGGAGTAATTTATTTCATGAATTTAATCAGAAACAAGCTTGATAACGCTAACAATAGTAACAAAACCGGTTTACAAGAGCAATTTAAAATAGTCATTTAAGAAAATTGTTCAAGAATTGCTTGCTTGTCATCGTTGAATGCGCCGATTCAAAGATGTTTAGTTGCATTTGGAGAAGACATCCCGCGCTGCAAGCTCAACACAAAACTGACGCCATCCATAACATTTTGTACACCGATGGTGCCACCCATTTTTGCCATATAAGTTTTTGCCACAAACAAACCTTGCCCACGATTGCCATTGGCGGCGGCACGAACTCGCGCCTGTTCCCGAATGCAGTCAGTT
>JAZKIX010000069.1:36746-39884 GCA_040384645.1 Pseudomonadota bacterium
CGCCGTATTCAAAAATCTTATCAATCAACTCCCCATCGATGTGCGGACCAAGATTGCGAACCGTGATGTTGGCCGCCATTTCGCTGGTGTGCAACTCGAGCGTGATCGCTGAATCGGGCCAGCGGTAGCGTTCGGCATTGCGCAGCACATGGGTTACCACATCTTCGAGTGAATATTCGTCAGCCCTGACCATCACCACGCCGTCGCCAGTAAAGTGGACATTGGCGATGCCGACGCAGGGCGCGTTCTCAGCGATGTTTTTCAGGAAGGCGACGATATCGATTTCACTCACTTGCAAGACCGTGGACTGGAACGCTTCGCTCGGCGAGGCGCTGCCATACAGCACACGGATTGCCTGCTGCATGCGATGGATATAGCGATTGCTCTGGTTATCTGTGCCGCCATGCAAGGCCATCAACGACTGCAGCGGTGACATGATTTCATGCCCAACCGCGTGCCACATTTGTTTTTCCTGTTCGGCGCGTATGCCTTCACGCTCGACATCTTCTTTTACCCGGCGCAGCAAATCATGCAGGCAACTGGCGAGCACCCCCAGTTCGTCGGCGCTACGCAGGTCGCCGATATCAAAGCGTTCCAGGTCGCCGGCATTTTTTACCGATTTCGATAAGGAGGTGGCGCGTTTGGTCAGGATGGTGATGCGGTGAATAATCCCCACTTCAATCAATAGCCATGCAAGCAATAGTGCCAGCAACATTGCGCCGACAAACCACGACACCCGTGTCGCCACCACGCTCAGGCTCTTGCTGACGCTACGTACATCGCCCTTGAGAAAGATGTCGTAGCTATCGAGCGGGGTGCTAATGACTTCCATACTTTCCAGCGGCGTATCGTATTCCTCGACCGGTAGACGGCGTATCAGGCGCGTCAACACATTCCACGATTCTTCGGCATGTTCAACCGTGCCGGATAGTTGGATCAAGTCGCGTTTGCCAGAGCGGTTGCTGATGCGCAGCGTTTCGCCCGGCAGCAGTAAGGACTGCAAATCGTTCAGTGAAAAAGGCGCTGCGGTTGGCTCGTTCTGGCTATCGAAAATCGGCACCTCGCTATTCGGCGGCAGCACCGACAAGCTTACTTGAATCTGTTCCAGATCTTCGGGCGGCCATACTGGACGTTTCTTTTCAAACAGTGCTTCTTGTAAAACCGCAATCGGTAGTCGTAAGGAAAAAAACGCATCTTTCTTGCAAGTGTGGTCGGCGTTATCCTGTTCGGCCTGATTGCACACCGATTTTTGCCATATCCAGCCACGGAATTCCTTCACCGGCCGCGCATTTGGTTTGTTGGCATCGGCTGCCAGAAATCCCGTCAACCTGCCGCGCAGGCCTTGGCTTTTTTTGCCAATGGGGGGGTCCTCTTCAAACGGTGCGATCCAGCTATAGCTTTGCCCTCGCAAGGCGACGTTGACTTGTACCCGGTGCGACAGGCTCAAAATTTGCTCGCCGCGTTCATGCGATACCAGCGTCGTGCTGGCAAAATTGCCAGCAACGTAAATGAATCCGCCAGCCCAAGGGTTATTGCCGATGCCGACACAGAGCGAACCCTCGGTGCCATATTGCAGCAAGCAACCCGACATGGCGATGGCTTGCTGCACCTTGCCCTGATCATCGAAATCGAGTGCGGAAAATGGCAGTAACAAAGGATGCAACACGGTGTTTTTGATCGCTGCTGGCGGATTGAGTAGTGCCAGTTGGCCGGCTGGATGGCGCAGTGTGGCCGAAATTTGCTGGCGGGTTTTCTTAAAACTGCTTTGATAATTGTTATAACTGAGTTGCTTTTCCTGTTGCAAGACCGATACCGCCAGCGCTACCGTTGCTAGCGCCAATATCAGAAAAGCGCCACGAAACAGCAAGCGCAGGCGATAGCGCGCCAGCACCGCAAACAGCTTCATCGCACTTTCACGCCGGATGGCAAATCGACCCAGCGAAAGCCGCGCATCGGCACGTTTTCGATGCATTCAAAGTCGGCATCGATCTCGCGGAATGCTTCGCGGATGGTGCTGACATGCTTCCGGATATTGTCGCGGTTGCGGCCGCTCTTGACCACTTGATATAAGTCTTCATACGAGACCACCTGGCCACGCCGCGCAAACAGCGCCGCCAGAATCCGCTGTGCCGTCAGCGGCAGGTTGATGCGCTGGCCGCGCCAGATCGGCGTGCGCTGACGTAGCGGATCCATGCTCAATTCATCGGTCGGGATCGCCGGTCTGATCTTGTTATTGCTCTCTTGATGTTGCTTGCGCTCTTTAACGGCGCGCAGGATTTCCAGAAAGGTGTCGATGAAATCGGATTCTTCAAACGTGGTTTTTTGCAGATAATCCCACGCATCCAGCGCCTTCATGATGCTGCGGTAAATCGTCGCCGGCATGGCCGACACGACCAGTACCGGTGTGGCGTGATGCTTGTTGATGGCATTGATGATGGCGACGCCGGCATGGCGTTCGCGGCCCAGTTCGATATCTAAGACCACCAGATCGTATTGCTCGCGTGCGATGGCCGCTTCCGCATCGTCACGGTTAAACCATTGATCGACACGGATGCCTGGCCGCGCCGCCTCGATCCACCCTTTTAACTGATTGCTGGTGGGCAGATCGTCTTCTATCACTGCTACTTTTACCACGGCACGCTCCGGCAAGTATCCATCGTCCAGAGTATAGCCACGCTTTGCCTGGAATAGGCGCAAGCGGCCTGTGAGCTTTTCTTCACGCGCACGATTGGCTTTTTCCGACATAGGAACGGGTACGCCCTTGCAATGATGTTTCTGGCCCCGCCCACGCATTGAAAGCTCCGCGCTAGCTGTCGCAAGATGTGTCGGAGGGAAATGCAATGCTGCAAGACAAAAGTCGCAGCGCAACCCCTCACTTTTCAACCATCTTGGAGCACTGTCATGTCAGACCGTATTAAATCCATCGTGCAAGCTGTCCGTTCGACTTTGTCGTCACACTTTTCCAAAGGCGCTGCCGGTGTCACATCCGGATTGCAAGCGGGCTCAAATTCCGCACTGATTAGTAAATCGAGCCGCAATTATTTGCTGACGCTGGGTTTGATTGGTGCAGTCGGCTACGCGCTCTACACACATCCGCCGATGCAGCGTATTGCGCGTGGTGAAGTCGGCATCAGGATC
>JAZKIX010000069.1:39894-59309 GCA_040384645.1 Pseudomonadota bacterium
CTGATGCGCGATGGCACCGTGTTCGTGTTGCCCGGTTTGCACGAATTGCGCCAATACTCCTTGCAAGATCAAACTTATCGCCCGGCGCGTAGCGGCAAGGCCGATGGCGATGCAGTGTTCCAGTCGATTGAAGGCTTATCGCTTGGCGTCGATTTGACGGTGCGTTATGCCATCGACCCTGCCGCGCTGGGCGTGATGTCAAAAAGCCTGCCGGAAGATATCAACGGCCAACTGGTCGATCCGATGGTGCAGGGCGTGATTTACAAGGCTTTTACCAAATACACCGTGCGTGAAATTTTTTCATCGAAGCGGCAAGAAATCCAGCAGCAAATCGAAACGGAATTAAAGCCCAAACTTGCCGCAGAAGGCATATTGCTGCGTAGCGTCATGATAGGCAAAATCGACTTGCCGCAAGACTACAAACGCGGCATGGAAAAATTATTGGCCGAAGAACTCGAATCGGAAAAAATGCGCTACACGCTCGACCTCAAGGAAAAACAAGTCAAACAAACTGGGCTGGAAGCAGAAGCCGATAAAGTGCGGCGCGAAACAGCCGCCCAAGCTGCCGCCAACGAACAAGTCATCGCCGCCAAGGCGCAGGAAGAAGCCATGAAACACGTCTTGCCCTTCAAGCAAAAACAAATTGAACAACGCCAGTACGAAGCCGAAGCCGAAAAAATATCCCGTATCAAAACCTCCGAAGGCGCAGCCCAAGCCCGCATCATAGAAGCCTCCGGCGAGGCCGATTCGCGTCGCAAACTGGCCGACGCTGAAGCCTATCGCCAAGAACTGGTTGGCAAAGTAGCCAGTGCGCAGTTGGAACGAGATGGCGCGCTGCTGACCAAACATCCATTGCTGATCCAAAAGACCATGGCCGATAAATTGTCGGACAAGATTTCCGTCATCATTGCGCCGCCACCGGCCGATGGTGGCTTTATCGGATCGGCATTGCTGGGTGCTGGCAAGGTCAATAAAACGCCGCTGAAAAATGCACAAGCCGATGTCGAAACCGTCAGCGAAGAAAGCCAATAATCATGCTCGCCACCATCGCCCTACTGGCCATCGTCACCCTCGATCAAGCCTCGCTGCGCGCCGCCCCGCGCGATGCCGCGCAGCAGCAGGCCGTCTTGTGGCAAGGCGACAGCCTGGAAATCCGCGGCCAAAAAGCCGACTACCTGCAAGTCTACGATCACCGGCGTGAACGGGCCGGCTATATCAAGGCTTCGCAAGTGCGCTTGGTATCGCTGCAAGCCGACGATGCGCAAGAAGCCCTGGCCGTGGTGCGCTTCCTGCGTGACACGCCCGGTGCGGAAGCGCTTGGCATTAGCTACACCGCCGCGTTTTTAAAAGCCGCGCCGGCTAGTGCCATCGGCCCGGAAGCCTTTGACGCGCTCGGCAGCATGGCAGAGCGACTGGCGCGCCGCGCCTCATCGCGTAAGCCCAAGCAAGACGATGGCGTAGTCGCCGCCCATCTGGAAGTGGTGGCCCAATACGGTGTCAATATCCACGGTTATGAACGTGATGGCCGTATGCGTCTGTGCTACGACGGCGAGGCATTCCGCCGCGTGCTGGCGCTGAACGCCAGTAATGAGCAAAAAGCCCGCGCCGCGCTGGCACTGACGCGACAAGATTGCATCGACCCCGCCATGCGCCCAAGCGAACGTAACAGCCTCGATCTTTGGCGCGCCGAAGTGCTGGACAAGGTCACGCTGACCGACGTACCGGAATATCTAAAAAACCGCTTGCATATGCGCCGCGCTGGCGTCTGGTCCAGCATCGCCTACCAACGCACGCGCAAAGGCGACGCCGCAGCCGAAGCCGCCGCCCAGCGCGCCCTGCAAGAGCTGGCCGGCGTCAACAAGACAGAACTCACCGACGAAGACGGCGCCGCCTACAGCGATGCCGCCATGCGCGTCGGCGCCACGCGCTGGGCAGCAGAAACGGCTGTTGCAGCCAAGCCCGGATTGAATATCGTCACCAGCCCCGGTCAGCCCGGCGAAACCTGTGTCGCCCTGATCGATGCCGCACATCCAGCGCAAAATCCGCTGGTAAAACGTTGTAGCTATGGCGTGGTATGGACCGCATCGGCTCGAGCCAATGCCGGCAATACCGCTTTGAGTTTGGCGGTGCAACCGATGGATGGCTGGCGCGAGCTTTGGTTATTCCACCAAGGTAGCAATGGCTGGATCATCGACGTCTTGCCGCCGGCGATCAGCGA
This sequence comes from Pseudomonadota bacterium, assembly GCA_040384645.1. Lineage (GTDB taxonomy): Bacteria > Pseudomonadota > Gammaproteobacteria > Burkholderiales > Burkholderiaceae_D > JAZKIX01. The sequence goes on from JAZKIX010000069.1 coordinate 42,113, forward strand.
TCCCGATCTGGGTTATGTCGAATTTGCCGGTTGGATTCCCGGTGTCAAAAAGTTGCTGGTCGCACGAGAAGTTAAAGTCGATGGCCGTTTCAAACGCAGCTTCGACGTAGTCAATATGGACAGCTTGCAGGTGGAAAATTCTGCCGATAAGCCCGGCTCTCTAAACGTCTTTTACAAATGGCAAGATGCCGTGTGGAAGCGGCAATCTGTGATGTTGCGTTAAGGCCGGGGCGTGAAATATGAGACTGCGAAAAGCAAGGGAAGACAAAATTCTGTTTCAAAGCTGAGAAATATACTCACAGGTGTATTTTTAAAGCCGCAATAAATACGTGCGGAAGATGGCATATTTTTACTTATACTCCATATATATTGTTATTTATTACTTGGAAAACCTCTGTGAATGCAGACGACATTGTTTCAACTCCAGCACGTTTGCCTGCTTCAAACATCTTTGTTCGTGCATGGCGAGGGGAACAAAGTTTGCCGATTGTCTGGTGGGGATTCGGGCTGGCTTCAAGAGCGATATTTGGGGTGCTCGATTCCAGCTGGGTGCTTCACAACGTTTTTCGAAACAGTGCGATTGCAGCAATTGTTGTGAGCTGCGCCGCACTGCTGACCCGGATTGTTTGGAGCGTCATGGTATGGCGCTGTGCACCGAATACCGTAGAAAAAGGGTGGAAGTGGGTAGTGAGAGGATTGGTCATTGCGGGCTGGTTGGGCTTTGCCTTGGTTGTGACACGAGCAATCGTTTCCGACATGGCGTAACGCAAAAAATCTGCTTAAGCGCCTATTGTTGGCGCCGCAGGCGATACCGATTTGACGATTGTTGACCATTGTTAATCGCAGTAAGTTTGGCAAATATAGGTACAATGTCGGCGTTTTGGTGCTCGTGGACAATTCTTTTGGCCACAGTTAAACGGGAAACACGGCATCGGTGAAGCTTTCAAGACGCTCTCATCGGCCAACGTGTGCTGCCCCCGCAACGGTAAAACAAGCGTTTATAGAATTCAAAAATTTTGCGTCGCAATGCGCGGCTGAACAGGATTTTTGCAATCGTATCGACAAACGATCTCGCTATCCACTGTGCCTGTTGCATGGGAAGGAGAGATGGTTTTGCTTGTTAGCCCGGATACCGGCCAAGATAGGTGGAAGTGTGCGAACGGGGCGTTTCGCGATCACGGATCGTGGCTGCTTGTGTCGCATGCATGGCCCATTCGTTTTCAATGAACCTCATCGCATCTTCCTTTGATTTCGACCTGCGGGGACGCAGGCCGGACGGTTCCTACTTGAAACGATCTCATGACTTTGTTGACCTCACGCCGCGCCTTGCCGGCTTTCCAGCCGCTGTTGCTGGCTTCTCTTTTATCGGCCAGCTTTGCCCCGGCGCTGGCGCAAACTGACACCGGCACCTTGCCGCTGGTAGTGGTCACCGCCTCGCGTTTTGCCAGCGATGCAGCCGATATGCCGATTGCCGCCAGCGTGATTACGGCACAAGACATCCGCGCTTCCGGCATCGATAATGTCAACCAGGCGATTCGCCAGATCGGCGGCGTATATGGTCGCCAGAGCAGTTACGGCACCCAGGATTTCGATCTCGACTTGCGTGGTTTCGGCACCAATAGCAGCCAGAATCTGGTGGTCTTGGTCGACGGCGTGCGCTTGTCGGAAAATGAACTCTCCACCGCCTCGCTGTCATCGATTCCTATCGACACCGTCGAGCGCATCGAAATCATGCGTGGCGGCAGCAGCGTCTTGTACGGCGACGGCGCTACCGGCGGCGTGATCCAGGTCATCACCAAGCGCCCAAAAAACAATGTCACACAGGGCTCGGTCACGGCGGAAGTGGGCCAGTTTAATCACCGCGCCTTGCGCGCCTCGGTTGCCAAAGCATGGGATGGTTTTGCCATTGATGCACACATTAGCAAGATAGAAGCAGATAACTTCCGCGACAACAATAAAGTCGATCAAGAAAATTTCAGCGGCGGTGCGCAATGGTCGGGCAAAGACACGCGCGCCGGCCTGCGGGTCGATGTGGCGCGCCAAAAATCCGGCTTTGCCGGCGCCCTGTCGCTGGTGCAATTCGAGGCCAATCCGCAGCAAACTTTAAGCCCGAAAAATTTCGGCAATATCGACACCAACCGCATCACCGCATTTGCTGAACACAATATGGGCGCGTTGTCGCTGGCGGCTGAATTGTCGCATCGCGAACGAAAGTCGGGCGCGGCGTATTTTTCCGATAGCTACGGCGATTCGATCTCGACCTATAGCGGCAAACAAACCCAATTTTCGCCACGCCTGCGCTATGTCAATGCGTTTGGCGCGGTCGCCAACGAGTTGGTCGCCGGCGTCGATTTGATACGCTGGAATCGCGTCACCGACAGCAGTTATTCGCAAGCCGATACCTCGCAAACGTCCAAGGCGCTCTATCTGCGCGATGAAGTGCGCTTCGGTGCGGCGCGGCTCGCGCTGGGCGCGCGGCATGAGAAATTCGACAAGGATTCCATCGATCCTGCGCCGTATTCCACCGCCACTTACGAAACTTCGCAATCGCTCAACGCGTGGGAATTACAAGGCAGTTTTGCCGCCACGCCATTGATCGAACTGTTCGCCAAAGCCGGCCAAAGCTACCGTGTCGCCAACGCCGATGAAAACGGCTATACCGTGGTGCCGAATGAGCCGATCAAGCCACAGTTGTCGCATGACCTGGAACTGGGCCTGAGCGTTGGCAATACTGCGCAAAAAGTAACGGCGCGCGTCTTCCGCCATCGCCTACGCGATGAAATTTATTACGACCCGACCGCCAACGGCGGCTATGGCGCCAATACCAATCTCGACCCGACGCGGCGTCAAGGGCTAGAACTCAGTGCCTATGCCAAATTGGCAGAGGCGGTCGCGGTATCGGCCACCCTGCAACACGTCAGCGCCACCTTTGTCGATGGCCCTAACACCGGCCGCGAAATGGTGATGGTGCCAAAGAACACGATGACCCTCGGCCTGAACTGGAAACCGAGCGACAGCCAGAGCGTGTTCGTCAGCGCGCAATGGGCCGATGCCCAACGCTACGGCGGCGATTTTGCCAATCAGTGCGGCGCTGAAATCCCTGCTTTCGCCAGCTTGGATGCACGCTACGCCAATCGTTTCGGCGCATGGGAAGTGGCGGTCAGCGGTACCAACCTGACTGACAAGAATTATTTCAGCAATGCGTATGGTTGCAAGTCCGGGATTTATCCAAGCGCCGGCCGGCAGTTGAAATTGTCGGCGCGGGTTGAGTTTTAAGGCACACTTGGTCCTTTAAATGCATTGTGATGACAGTCAATGCGTCTCCGAGGGAGTCGTATTGATTGTCTGGGGGTAAAATAATACACGGGGGTGTATTATTTTATGCCCAATAGATACGTGCGGGGTGATAGGTATTATTGGTGATACTCCCTATATTTGTGCAATAGAGTAGTTAATTGTTTCATTGGCTTTGATTGTTTTGCCTCTGTCTGAACCAAGCCGGGTTTCGCCCCGGCAGGCGAGTACCTTCTTTTACTTCGCCACGTTGCACGCCGCAAAATAAGGTACCAAGAAAAGGCGACCGCAAGACTTGCCCTGCGGGTGCTGTCGCTTTCGCTCCCTCTGCCCGCTTGCGGGAGAGGGCTGGGGAGAGGGTTTTAAGTGCTCGACTAGCATCAGATAATTTTTTACTACGCCACGGACCGACCGAAACCTATCCGTTTCCTTGCAGGGCGCCCCGACTGCCCTTTTGAAAAGGGCAGTGAAAAACATTCAAACCTCAAAAATTCTCTTGTCACCCAATCCAACACATCCTCTAACCGCCCACCACCGCGCCACCCTGATCCTGCTCACATTAGGATCGTTGGCGCTGGCGGCGATATTGCTGTCCTGCATGGTCGGCTCGGTCACGATTCCTCTATCCGATTTCCCGGCCGCTTTGTCGCAGCTATTGCATAACAAACCTGATTCGTTAGCCGCCAGCTTGCTCGACTTGCGGCTCGGTCGAGCGCTGTCGGCCTTTTCAACCGGCGCGGCGCTGGCATTGGCCGGTGTGATGATGCAGGCGCTGCTGCGCAATCCGCTGGCCGACCCATATGTGCTGGGCATATCCAGCGGCGCGGCAGTTGGGGCGCTGGGCGCGATGTTGCTGACGATGACGGTGTGGGTGGTCGATGCGGCGGCATTTGGCGGCGCGCTGGCGGTGGCGCTGTTGTTATACGGTTTGGCGCGGCGTGATTTTCGGGGCGGGCTGGCGCAGAACGGCGGATCGTCGCTACTGCTGCTGACCGGCGTGATCGTGGCGTCGGGGTGCATGGCGCTGGTCAGCCTGATGTTGTCGATTGCGCCGGAAGGGCGCTTGCGCGGCATGGTGTTTTGGATGATCGGCGACTTGTCGGCCACCACCCTGCGCTGGTTGCCGTGGCTGGTGTTGATCGCGGCATTGGTCTTTGCGCAAAAGGTGGCGCGCTCGATCAATGTGATGGCCTTGCATGCCGAAGCGGCGCTCACGCTGGGGGTGCGGGTCGGTGCCTTGCGGCGCGGCTTGTTTGGTTTTGCCGCACTTTTGACGGCAGGTGCTGTGACCAGCGCCGGCAGTATCGGCTTTGTCGGCTTGATCGTGCCGCATGCCTGCCGCTTCGCGCTGGGGCCGGATCATCGGCTGTTATTGCCAGCCGCCACCTTGGTCGGCGGCGCTTTCCTGGTACTGGCCGATACCGTGGCGCGCACGGTGGTGGCGCCGCAGCAATTGCCGGTCGGTGTGATTACTTCGTTGATCGGGGTGCCGGTTTTCCTGTATCAATTGCACCGGCTGCATCGGAAATGATGTTGCGCAAGCCGACACGAGGACGATTTTTGTCCACGAACGTCGCGCAAGTCACGAAAAAATCGAAACAACATTCGATGCAATCTGCCTTTCCTCGACGGTGAATGTTTTAGGTTCTGTTTCGTGCTTTTCGTGTTTTTCGTGGACAAAATAGATTTTTAAAATCAATGATGACCTGATGCATACCATCCAATTACAACTACGCATCGACAACCGGCTGCTGGTCGATCGGCTCGACTGGCAAATCGAGCCCGGCCAATGCTGGTGCGTGATCGGCCGCAATGGCGTCGGCAAAAGTACCTTGCTGCGCACCTTGGCCGGTCTGCGCTTGCCCGATGCCGGCCGCATCGAACTCGGCGGCAAGGCGCTGGCCGATTGGCCCTTGGCGGCGCTGGCGCGGCAGCGCGCTTTTTTGCCGCAGGCGCGCAACGATGCTTTTGCCTACCGCGCCATCGAGACCGTATTGAGCGCGCGCCATCCCTACGCCGATCAGCGCTATTGGGAAGGCAGCGACGACCACGTGGCGGCGCTGGCTGCCTTGGACGCGATGGAAGTGCTGGAGTTGGCCGAGCGCGATGTGCGCACGCTGTCCGGCGGCGAACGCCAGCGTGTCGCGATTGCCGCCTTGCTGGCGCAAGATACGCCGCTGCTCTTGTTGGACGAACCAGCCAACGCGCTCGACCTGGCGCATCAAGTCAGCGTCATGGCATTGCTGGCAAAGTTATGCCGCGAGCAGGGCAAGGCCGTGGTCATGATCGGCCACGACCTCAACCTGGCGCATGGCGTCGCCAGCCACGCCTTGCTCTTGATGGGCGATGGCCGCTGGCAAGCCGGGCCGGTGGCAGAAGTGATGCAAGCCGATATCCTGAGCCGCACTTTAGGCCATCCAATTGAAACCGTGACACACGGTAACCGTACCCTTTTTATAGCAGGCGAAAATCCGATATGACTCAAGAAAATACCGCAGAAAATACCAGCAACGCTAACGCTGCGATCAACGAACGGCACCGCATCCGCATGGAACGTAAGAAAGCCCTGATCGATGCAAATATCGCCCAGGCGCAGCGCGAAACCGGCGTCATCGTGGTTAATACAGGCAATGGCAAGGGCAAGAGTTCCAGCGGATTCGGCATGGCGATTCGCGCCATGGGACATGGCATGAAGGTCGGTATCGTGCAATTCATCAAGGGTGCGATGTCGACTGGCGAAGAGCAATTCCTGCGCCGCTTTCCCGACGAAGTCAGCTTCCACGCGATGGGTGAGGGTTATACCTGGGAGACCCAGGACCGCGCCCGCGATATCGAAAAAGCCGAAGCTGCATGGGAACAAGGTAAGCTGTTTTTAAGCGATCCAGCCATCGGTCTGGTGGTGTTCGATGAACTCAATATCGCGCTCAAATACAACTACCTCGATGTGCATAAAATTATCGCCGATCTGGAAGCGCGGCCGCTGATGCAACACGTCGTGATCACCGGTCGCGGCGCACCGCCCGAGCTGATCGAGATCGCCGATACCGTGACCGACATGCAAGTGGTCAAGCATGCCTATGCCGCCGGTATCATGGCGCAGGCGGGCGTGGAGTGGTAATGCCATGAGCGATATAGCCAGCCATGTGGCGCCACCAATCGTGCGCACCCTGATCCTGGGCGGCGCCCGTTCCGGCAAAAGCGCGCATGCCGAACAACTGGCCGCCGCATCTGGCAAGGATGTGATTTACCTCGCCACCGCAAGAGCCGGCGATGCCGAAATGAGCGCGCGCATCGCGCATCACCGGCGCCAGCGCCCGGCCTATTGGCGCACCATCGAAGAACCGCTCGCGCTCGGCCACGCCTTGACCCAATGGTGCGGGCCGCAGCGCGTGGTGCTGGTCGATTGCCTGACCCTGTGGCTGACCAATTTGCTGTTTATTGACGGCCAGGGATATCCCGATGTGGGCGAGATTAGGCCGCCGCCATGCTTCGCCAAGCAGCGCGACATTTTTCTCGATGCACTGGATCAGGCGCAAGGCGACATCATCCTGGTGTCGAATGAAGTCGGCATGGGCGTGGTGCCGTTTGGTGCAGTGTCGCGTTGGTTTGCCGATGAAGCAGGGCGCTTGAACCAAGCCGTGGCAGCGCGGTGCGAGCGGGCGATCCTGGTCGCGGCCGGTCTGCCTCTGGTGTTGAAAGGCGGCTGATGCTGCTCGGACTGGATTTGCCAACGCTGGCTGTGCTGGCCTGGCTGGGCGTATTGCTTGACTGGTGCGTAGGGGAAGTGCGGCGTTGGCATCCGCTGGTCGGTTTCGGCAATGTTGCCAATGCACTGGAACGGAGATTGAACCGCGGTCGCGGCTTGATTTGGCGCGGCACGATTGGCTGGATTTTGGCCGTGATCCCGCTCACGCTGCTGGCGCTTTTGCTGTGCAGCCTGGATTACGCGGGCTTGGCCTTGCACGGCGTGTTGCTGTATTTTTGTATAGGTTTGCGCAGCTTGCGCGACCATACCCAACCGATTGCGCATGCGCTGCAACAAGGTGATTTGCCGCTGGCACGTGCGCTGACGGCACGCATTGTTAGCCGCGACACTGCGCATAGCGATACCGTCGCCTTGTCCAAAGCGGCCACCGAATCCTTGCTGGAAAACGGCAACGATGCTGTCTTCGGCACGCTGTTCTGGTTCGTCCTTACCGGCGGTCCCGGCGCCTTGCTATTCCGCCTGGCCAATACCTTGGATGCCATGTGGGGTTATCGCACGCCGCGCTTTAATCAATTCGGTCGCGGTGCGGCGCGCATCGACGATGGGCTTAACTGGCTGCCGGCACGCTTAACTGCCTTGTCGTATTGCGCGCTGGCTGCCACCACGGCTGGCCGGCGCCGCGCCTGGCATTGCTGGCGTACCCAAGCGCCGGCGTGGTCCAGCCCCAATGCCGGCCCTGTGATGGCCAGCGGCGCCGGCGCACTCGGACTAGCGCTGGGTGGAATCGCGGTCTACGGCGGTGTGAGCGAACAGCGCCCACCGCTCGGTCTGGGATCGGCGCCGGGTGCGGACGATATTGCCCGCGCCGGGCGTCTGGTGACGCTGACGGCCTTGCTGTGGTTGGGGTTGTTATCACTGGCGGCTGTTGGCGGACACTTTTGGATGTAAATATACTGGTGTGAGTATATTTTTTCGCCCAATAAAAACGGGCGGGATCGCTGGTATTTTGACATATACCCCCCTGTTTATTGCTGAGCGAGAAGGCTTGTAATAGCTGATTATGAGCGTTGATTGCAAGGTCAACTCAGCCCAAATGAATGCTGCAATTCAAGCAAGCCAAGGCTTCAACCGGCCAGCCGGAACTTCAATAGTCTGTATCGGAAATGTCACTTTTCGTGAATTTTTCGCAGAATAAATTCTTTTTGGCAATCATCATGGCTATAATTTTTCGGATGTGCCGACGCTGGAGTCGCCGCTGATTTTCCGGGAGATACTATGCGTCGGATTAAACAATGGGCCTTGCTTAGTACCATTCTTATCAGCACCGCGCTCATTTCCGCGGCACAGGCCGCCATCGTGATACCGGCTGGCGGTAGTTGGGACCAAGATGGCGGTACGCTCGATTTTGGCGGCACCAGCTTGCAAAGTGCCGGTCAGTTCAAACTGGGCAGTGGCCAACTCAACGGACTGGACGGCGTGACCATTGCGCCAGGCGGGCAACTCGATGCCGGTAGCGGCAGCATCGCGGTAGCGGGTCCATGGACTAATTCAGGCAGCTTTTTGGCCGGCAGTGGCAGCGTGGTGTTTGCCGATAACGCTACGGGCAGTACGGCGATCTCCGGCAATTCCCTATTCCACAATCTTTCGATCACCAGCACCAGTGGCCAGACTTGGCGCTTTGCCGCTGGCAGCACGCAACAGGTGAATGGCTTGTTGACGATATATGGCACACCTGCGCAGCCGATCCAATTGGCCAGCAGTGTCGCCGGACAGCTCGCGTACATCAATTTGCTGCCAGGTGGCACGCAAAATATCCATGATCTCGGCGTGTCGGACTTGAGTGCGACTGGCCAGCGCCTGGCCGCCGGCCAAGTCAACCGTGGCGGCAGCGGCAATGCAATCAATTGGTTTGCTGCACTGGCCGCGTCGGTGCAGGCGATTCCAAGCTTGTCCATGACCGGCGTGCTGGCGCTTTGCCTGTGCATGCTATTGCTGGCTTATTGCAAGCGCCACACTTCTGCGCGGCGTGACATCGCGCATCCCTTTTAAAAATGAAGAAGGGACTCATCATGCTGCGTCAAACATCCTTATCGCTGGCAATCAGTGCCATGCTCGGTAGCGCTTTGGCGCCTGTGCTTGCGGCTGACATTACGGTTACGCCGCCCAGCGGCAGCGGCTTCGAAGTGCGTTCCGCGCCGGCGGTGCCAGCCTTACGCGTGAATGCGAACGGTACCGTGGCAGTGAGTCAATTGCCAACCGCAGCTAGCCGCGATACGGTCATGTGTTTTGGCGCTGCCAACGGTGTACTGGGACCGTGCGCGGCCGGTGCCGTGGTGGGCGCTACGGGGGCGACTGGCCCGAACGGTGCTACTGGCGCAACCGGTGCCACTGGTCCGACTGGGGCTAGCGGCGCTGCTGGTTCTGCTGGCGCAGTCGGCACTGCCGGGCCGACGGGAGCCAACGGAGCTACCGGTATCGCAGGCGCAGTTGGTGCTACCGGCAGCACCGGCGCGACCGGACCCACCGGTGCCACAGGAGCACAAGGCAGTTTTGCCGGCAGCTTTAGCGGGACCTGGGTAAACAGTACAACGTATGTGCCGGGTGTCTTGGTCGCTGACAATGGCTCGACCTATTTACAGGTTTCTGCGGCTAATTCTCTCGCCGATAGCCCCGCCAGCAGTCCTGCGGTATGGCAGGTGGTTGCGCAAGTGGGCGCTGCCGGTATGGCAGGGCCGACCGGGGCAACAGGCGTGGCCGGTGCCGTTGGTGCCACCGGCATAACTGGTGCCACGGGCGCGACTGGAGATGCCGGACTGGCTGGGGCTACCGGCGCAACGGGGGCCACCGGGGCCACGGGACCCTCAGGCGTGGCCGATATCAACGGTGTGGCGGCGGGTGGCGACTTGAGCGGCACGTATCCCAATCCGTCGATTGCTGTTACGGCCGGCGCCGGCGCCAATATTGTTGGTGCCATCAACGCCAGCGCAGCGTCCGTCAACACCGCGCATCTGGACGGCGACGTGGAATTGGCGCCGTTGGCGCAGCAGACGGTGGACAGCACGAACCACCTGATCAACCTCAAGCTCATCAGTACCGATCCGGTCAACCACAAGCTGGGCACGCCGGGCGCGAACGCGCTCATCTCGCTCAGTGCGAGTGGGACCTACCCCGACGACAGCACCCATGACAAGGAGCGCTTCCGGGTCGATAACGATGGCTCGATCCTGTCTGTCGCCGATTACACTGGCGGCATCAACACCACCGCTCCGATCGAAGGGTCGGGCACGCGCTTTATGTGGTACGCGACCAAGGCAGCGCTTCGCGCCGGCCAAATCGACGGCACGCAGTGGGATGACGCCAACATCGGCCTCTACTCGATCGCCTTCGGCCAGAACGTGCGCGCGCTGGGCGACAACGCCATCGCGGTGGGGAAGAGTACGGTTGCGGCCAACACCGGCACGGTGGCCCTCGGCGAGGGACACACCGCGACCGGCGCCAACTCGATTGCGCTTGGCTACGGCGCGTCCACCTCGACCTCTGCCGGTTCGCCGCGCCTGGGTACGTTCGTGTTCGCCGACCGCTCCACCGCTACCACCTGCCCCCTCTACAGCAGCGGCAGCACCGTTGACACCAACTGCCAATACCATCCGACGGTCACGAACTCCTTTAACGTGCGCGCCATCAACGGGTCGTTTTTCCACACCAACACGGCGCTCACCACGAGCTTCATCTTCAACAGCACGACTGCGACGATGACCCTCACCAACAGCAAACTCACGATGGCGAGTGACGGCTCGACCACGTTGACGTCCAACAGCGGCGGCTCGGCGGGCGTTTCACTGCCAGCGGGTGGCGGTTCGTGGAACTCGCTGTCCGACCGCAATATGAAAGAAAACTTCGCGCCGGTCGATGGTGAAGAAGTGCTGCTCCGCTTGCGCAGCGTGCCGGTCACGACCTGGAACTACAAGACGCAAGACGCGTCGATCCGCCACATGGGACCGATGGCGCAAGATTTTTCCGCTGCGTTTTCGCTGGGGGAAGATGACCGGCACATCAACACCATCGACCCCGACGGCGTAGCACTGGCGGGTGTCAAAGCGCTTGATACACGCACCATCACGCAACAGCAGCGTATCGATGCTTTGGAGCTGGAGCTGGACGCCAAAAACAGGGATCTGGAAGCCCTGGCAAATCGTTTGAAGCGGCTGGAAATCCTGATGATCGGCCAGCAATAAGCCAGCAGTAGTAAGACGAGACTATGCTCGAACACGGCGGTAAGCTGCGCGAAGCCGCCTTGAATTTCAAGCGGCCGCTGGCGGATTGGTTAGACCTGTCGACCGGCATCAATCCGCATGCCTATCCAGTGCCGACATTGCGCAGCGATATCTGGCATCGCTTGCCGGAAGACGATCCAGCACTGCTGGCAGCGGCGCAATCGTATTACGCCGCACCACAACTATTGCCGATAGCCGGCAGTCAGGCTGCGATTGCCGCACTGCCGCGTTTGCGTCGCGCGCTGCATGGTCCGGCGCGGGTATTGGCCGCGGCAACGTCGTATGCCGAACATGCCCATCATTGGTCGCAGCACGGCCATACTTTGCGCCAGTTAAACGATGCCGATCTGGCAGAGGCCATGAGCGCGGCTGAACTGCCGTGCGATGTGCTGGTGATCTGCAATCCGAATAATCCGACCGGCACCCGGATCGCGCCGGTGCAATTGTTGGCTTGGGCTGATCTGCTCGCTGCGCACGACGGTTGGCTGGTGGTGGATGAGGCATTTGGCGATATGCAGCCTGAAGACTCGGTCGCCTCGTATAGCCAGCGGCCGGGCTTGATCGTGTTGCGTTCGCTCGGCAAGTTTTTTGGACTTGCCGGTGTCCGGCTGGGCTTTGTCGCCGCCGCCAGCGCAATATTGCGTGCGCTGGCAGACCAGCTTGGCCCGTGGGCCGTGAGTAGTGCCGCGCAAGAAATAGCCTGTGTGGCCTTGCGCGACCAGGCGTGGCAAACAACGATGCGGATCGATCTGGCGCACGCAACACACCGCTTGCAAACCCTGCTGGGACGCTATGGCATTGCCTCCACCGGCACCGATTTATTCCAATGGTGGCGGCAAGCGCAAGCGGTCCAATTGCATCATCACATGGCGCAACGCGGCATTTGGGTACGACTGTTTACACATGATGGCGGTGCGCTGCGACTGGGTTTGCCACCGGATGAGGCGGGCTGGCAGCGGCTGGACCTGGCGCTGGGCGAATGGACCGACGCAGCGTAAAGTCGTTGCGCTCGGTATTTTCCTTGATCCGGTTTTAATCCAATAATCAATCTGGCCGAAGGTTTTTACCCTTCAAGAATGCCAAGCCCATGCCAAAAATCATTTTCCTCAACGGTTGCATCAATGCCGGTAAAACCACCACCGCCACGATGCTCAAGCAAGTGGTGCGCAATCTTGCCCATGTCGAAGTCGATGACTTGCACAATTTCATTTCGTGGGCGCCGATTGAGCAAGCCTATTCCTTGAATATTGAAAACGCTATTGCCGTGACCCGCAATTTCGTCAAGGCCGGGATCGACGTCATCTTTGCCTATCCCTTGTCGAAACCGGACTACACCGCAATCGTTGCGCAACTGGATGATCTGGACGCCGAGATCATTGCGATCACGCTCTACACCAGCTTGCAACAGGTGCAAAGCAATCGCGGTACGCGGGTGTTAACGCCATGGCAGCATGAACGTGCCGCCTGGATGTTTCAAAATGGCTTAGCCCTGCCCGAGATCGGGCCAGTGATCGACAACAGTACACTCAGCGTCGAGCAGACCGTGGATGAGGTGATCCGGCTGGCGGGTTTGCTACGGCGTTAAATGGACCCTCGGTCGACCACAGCATTTGGCATGGAACGACTCCCTTGAAGTTTCGCACAATCGTGCTAATATTCGCCGCATGGATGCCAAAACACAGAAAAGCGAGTTGACCCGTACCGCCATCGTCGGCGCCGCGCTCGATCTTGCCTCTGCACAAGGGCTGGAAGCAATTACCCTGCAATTGGTGGCAGAACGGATCGGCATGTCCAAGAGCGGTGTGTTTTCGCGTGTCGGTTCGCTCGAAGCCTTGCAAAAAGCGGTGCTGGAAGAATTCGGCCGGCGCTTTTTAGCTGATGTGTTCGTACCTGCCATGCGCTTGCCCAAGGGTTTGCCGCGCCTGACTGACATCGTGCAACGCTGGATCGTGCGCATGCGCGATGTCGAGGCGCATACCGGCTGCATCTTTAGCGCCGGTGCGTTTGAACTGGATGACCGCGAAGGCCCTTTGCGCGACCTGCTCTATGGCGAAGTCACGCGCTGGCGCGCTGCCCTGCGGCGCACGGTGATGCAGGCGGTCGACGCCGGCCACCTCAAAGCCGACACCGATCCCGATCAATTGGTCAGTGAAATCAGTGCGCTGGCCTTGGGCCTGATCCATGATGTGCGCTTCTTGCGCGACGGCCACGCAGTGACACGTGCGCAGTCAACCTGGCAACGGCTGTTGCAGACCTATCTGGCGTGAAGGGCAGGGCTGGCATCGGTCTATTTGTAGTAGTTTATTTAAATTTCGCACAATCGTGCTAATAAGGAGCTTTATCGTGAACCCATTTGCCGTGAACCCATTGATATCTATTTTGATCTTGCTAGCCGCCGTCGGTGGCTGGAGCGTGTTGCGCGCCGGCGTGCAGTTGATAGACTTGGTGCCGTCGCGCAACGACGACATGCTCTTATTTTAAGGAACGTCCTATGACCCGTTCCGCTCTCGATGCAACGTCCGCTTTTTACCAAGCCATGCCGGGCGTGCGCCTGTTTCGTTTCATATTGACCGCGACGCAAAGAATGTGGCCCAGGTTGGCGGTGCATGCCGCGAGCCGCCTGTTCTTGACGCCGCTGCCGACCAAATATTTGCATCGCGGCAGAAAGTGGGATGCCACCTGGAACATCGAGGCCTGGCCATTCGAAGCCGCCAGCCTGACCCTGTATTCGCAAGTTGCCAAAGTGTCCGGAACGAATGCACCGCTCGCGCTGCTGGTGCATGGCTGGGGCGGTCACGCCGGACAAATGCTGGCGCTGGCCGACGCGCTGCATGCGCAAGGATTTCACCCCGTGATCCTGGAAATGCCCGCCCACGGCCGTAGTGCCGGCATGAGCAGCAATCTGCCGCAATTCACTCGCGCCATCGAATACGTGAGCGCCCGCTTGCGCCAAGACGGCCACACGGTGCATGCCTTGATAGCCCATTCGCTGGGCGCCAGTGCCAGCGCCTACGTCGCCAGTCGCGGCGCTGCCATCGGCCGCCTGGTGTTGCTGGCGCCACCGGCCTCGCCACCGGAATACACCCACCTGTTCGCCCACGTCTTCGGCCTGTCAGAACGCACCCGCGCTGCCATGCAACACCGCATCGAGGCGCAGGAAGCGCTCCTGATGCCGCAGCTCGAAGCCCACGCCGTCGGCCCCCACATCCGTGTCCCGACGCTGGTGATCCACGACCGCCACGACAGCATCAACCGCTTCGACGATGGCAAAGCCTATGTGCAGGCGATAGCTGGCGCGACCATGCTGGCGACCGAGGGTTTGGGGCATCGCAAGCTATTGAAAGATGCGGCCGTGATGGCAGCGGTGGTGGGGTTTGTAGCGTGGGAGGTAATTTGAAGTAGTTTTTGAGTGTAAAAATACAGGTGGTAGTATTTTTAAAGATGCAATAAATCCGTGCGGGATAAGGCGTATTTTGGCATATACCCCCCTATTTCTGCGAATTTATGCCGTCAGCTGGCGAAAAAAAGCCAGCGCATCAAGCGCCGGCTTTTGTGATTCTTTATTCGCGCACTTGTCGGGTGTGCGCCTTTCAAACCATCAACTGCCGATCCGGCCGCCATCGTTCTTGGTGATGACGATGGTGGCAGAGCGTGGCCGTTTGCCAGCGCCGTAGCCAGCATTGGCAGGCCATTGGCTGGTGTACTTGCTTGAATCGCCGATATTGGCTTGAACCGTGTTTTCACCAGGATGCTGAATGTTGACGAACATGGCTTTGCCATCAGGCGTTTCGCACAGGCCGGTGATTTCGCAACCTACCGGGCCGACCAAAAAGCGCTTCAGGGTGTCGGCGCTGGGTGCCTTACCGACATGGGTATTGACCGTCAATGCACCGCCGGCCGCCAGAGGGTAGCTCAGCGCCACTTTTTTGCCGTCACCGACTTGGCCCGGCAAGGCGGCTAACATCATGCAATTGGTCACATCGGTATAGGCGCTATCGTCGGTCTGCATCCAGCAAATGCCGGTGTACGGACTAAATACCAAGCCATCCGGGCTGGAAAAATCCTGGTCACTGGTCAGATTCGACAAATTGACCTTGCCGGTGTCGGCACCAGACTCGGCGCCGAACATGTAGACGTCCCAGGTAAAACTAGCTGCGGCAGAAGCGCCGCTGCCTTCTTTCATGCGCAAGATATGGCCGTTCGGGTTGCCTTGCGAGCTGCCAGCGCCTTTTACGTCAGTGTAGACGCGCGGGTTGGCGCTATCGGGAACCAGTTGTGAGGAGCCGGTTGGCTCTACGCGGCGGTTGCTGTTATTGGTCAGGGCGTAATAAATTTCGCCGTTGGCAGGGTTGACCGAGCACCATTCCGGGCGATCCATCTTGGTCGCGCCGACCGCATCGGCTGCCAGGCGGGCATTGATCAGCACGTCGCCCTGGTCGGCAAAGCTATAGCCGGCAAAGGCGGCGATGAGCGGATTGGCAATCGATAATTCGACCCACTGACCGCTGCCATCGGCACTGAACTTGGCCACATACAGCTTACCGTTGTCGAGGTATTTGTCGCCGGTGGCCATGCGGTCCGTCGGGTTGGCGTCGGCTGCCAGCCAGGTCGCGGTCGAGACATATTTGTAAATGTATTCGTTGCGCGAATCGTCGCCCAGATACACCGCCAGCGGCTGACCTACGGTGGCGCGGCTGAAGGCGGCGCTCTCGTGCGCGTAGCGGCCCATGGAGGTACGTTTTTTGGCGGTTTTGGTCTTGTCGTAGGCATCGATTTCCACTACATAACCCATGCCGTTGAGTTCGTTGCGATAGTCGTCGCTACCATCGATGGAGGCGCCGATCTTGCTGTTATTCCAGCGTGCGTACTTGTCATCGCTGCCGCCGGTTTCCCAACCGTGGCGCGAGGTGGCGCCCTGGTTACGGCCGTAACGCTTGAGCGAAGCGACGCTCTTGCCATTGGCACGGGCAGCGTCGTCGGTGGCGCTGCGGGTGAAATAGCCATTCCAGTTTTCTTCGCCGGTCAGGAAGGTCCCCCACGGCGTCTTGCCGGTACCGCAGTTGTTCAGGGTGCCGCGGGTCTTGGTGCCCGAGGTGGAATATTTGGTCACCATCAAGGCATTGCCACGTGCCGGGCCGGCAATTTCCATCTGGGTCAATGGGGTAATGCGGCGATTGAAGGCGGAATCCTTGCTGTAGCCCCAGCTGCTGCCAGTCTTGCGTACTTCGACGATGGCCACGCCGTGCAGCGCGACTTCCTTGTCGACTTCAGCGGCGGGACGCGGCAGCGCATTGGTGCCGCCATTGGCGTGGATGAAGAACGAGGCAGTTTTGCCTTCGTCGTTGGTGGTCGCTTCGTGGTTGATGGCCAGCAAGCCGCGGTCAACCGATGAGGCCGACGGTCTGCCATCGGCGCCCAGTCCAAACCATTCCATGCCGTCATGGTGATCGCCCGAGCGGTTGTCGAAATCGGTGTCGCTACCGTCGTTCTTGTAAGCCGCCGTTGTCGCGCTCAAAGGGTCGCCTAGCGCATAGATGGCGCTGGCGCTGTAGCCGGCCGGCACCACAACACTGTCGAGCAAGCTCTTGCTGACTGCAGTAAAGCCGAGCAGTTTTTCAGCAGGAACAATCGCTGTCGGTGAATCACTGGTGCCGCCGCAGGCTGACAGGGCAAACGATCCCATCAGGGCGCTCGCTACCGTTGCCGCACCGCCGCGCAACAGGCTACGTCGGCTCAGACGCGCGTCCAGTACAGAATTGAAATGGGCATTGGATGAATCGTTGTAACCGAGCGCATCGGCATCAACGGCGGTAACTGACAGATCTGCGGGTTTGTTCATGGGAATCGATCCTAAGATTGAGTGAGATAAAAACTTGCCGATTCTAGGCATGAAACATGACCGGATAGTGACTGCCAGATGACG
>JAZKIX010000069.1:59319-64189 GCA_040384645.1 Pseudomonadota bacterium
GACGATTGCGCGCAGGCTCGGCCAGCCCGTTGCGCTGAAGGCGGAAGCCCCAGGACTACTGCACAAGAGCGACCTCGGCTGCGTGAAGCTCAACTGCAAGACCGAGAGCGAGGTTGTTGCTGGTTACGAGGCCGTGGTCGCCAGCGCGAACGTGACAGGATATCTTTTGAAAAAATCGCGGAGAAATCGCCAGATCAGCGAGTTGCGTCATACCGCAGTGACCAAGCTCATCGGCTCATATGCGACAGGAGACAGGCGCAATAACTGCACTCAAGCCTAATCCGCACGGGCGACGTGCTGGGGAAAACGGCCTACTGCCGCCACAGATTCAGACATGGCTAAATTTGACACTGACATCGTTGCAATTAGCAGCGTATTTGTCGTATTAATACTGCCAGGGGTATTTTTGAAGGCGCAATGAAACCGTGCGGAGAAGGGGGTATTTGCTCACATACCCCCTTGATATTGCAATATGACTTAGTGCGAGAAGGCAATTCAAGTCGTCGCCGCGAGGATCGATCCCGCAGCGTGAATTATTCCTCTCGACCTACAAATTACCCGCCTGCCTTTTGCTTCATGCGATCCGCGCGCGCGGCCGAACCTGGGTGGCTCGACATCATGCTATGGCTGCCGCCTTCGGTTTTTGCTAGTTTGCGGAAGGCCGATTCCATTGCCTTGACGTCATATTTATGCTTCTTCATGAAAGCAAAGCCGTAGTCGTCGGAGGCGCTTTCGTTCGATTGCGAGAATTGGGCATTGACCACTTTTTCAAACATATCACCCAGTTGCGAGTCGGCGATTTTGCCGACGGCGCCGTCGGCTTGCGCTGCGGCTTTACGGCCGGCAGACGCCATGTAGGCAGTCTTCATGCGCGATGCCATGTGACCTAGTTTCGCGTGGCCGATTTCATGACCGATCACGCTGCGCAGTTCGTCGTCGTTCATCAAATCCATCAAGCCGGAATAAATGCGGATACTGCCGTCGGCGGTACAAAAGGCATTGACGTCAGGCGACAGATACACCTTGTAATTGAGCTTGAGGCCGTCTTCGCTGGTGTGTTTGCTAGTCAGCGCAGAGAGACGTTGTGCGTATTTGTTGCCGGCCGGTGCAATCTTGGCCTCGCTGTCATGATGCGCGACCATTTGTGCCGAGGCTTTAATGACATCCTTGTCGCTGACGGTAGCGGCACCGACCAAGTCTTTTGCAACGCCGACTTTGCCTAAAAGGTCATCGAAATCAGCGTATGCAACGCCTGTGGTTAATAGTGCCGAAGCCAGCGTGGCAGCATACAGTGTCTTACCGAAGGTGATTTTCATAATATTTACTTGGCTATTAATAAAAGAGCAGGATTGTAGCATCGCCCGAAAAGCGACTTGTTCGAGCTGGTAGCGATATCTTGGCATTGGTAAAATTTTGGAATGTAGGCAACGCTTATTGCGCTGTCTCAGCCGTGGTCAAGGCGATAGATTTTGCACGCGCGGCGGTTGCCAACACCCATGTACCAAGATATCCATAGGTTTAAACAAGGTGTAGGCAGCCGTACTGAGGTAGACCGTCAGCGGGTGTTCCAACAATTGCTGGCCTCCGCCGTCCGTGACGGCTTGCCAGCCGTACTCACCCAAGCAGGTTTAGAGTGGCTTTGTGACTGAAAATAGGTTGAGCCAGGCCACGCCATACAACATGAAACTCAAGCCCATCATCACAAGTAGCTCGAGGGCGGGACAATACGATGCGTTGAAACTAATTTTGCATGACGGACTTTTGCTGTGGACGGAGGCTTCCAGCTAAAAACAAAGCATGGTGTTTCATGTTTTCCTACAAACAATCGCGGTGTACGCCGATGTAAATTGGTTTTCGAAAAATTTATGCTGGCAACTCAACGTTTTCGTTGGCTTTAGTCAACACGAGATTATTCATTCCCTCAATAGCAAAGTAGCAAGTCGCGCTCATAATTTGATCCACGGAAAGCAATTTTCCGGTCGGCTGTTCGCTTTGAATTGGTTGGCGGACTTTTCCACAATTACTGATCAATTTGAAGATCATGAACACTCAACTAAACCTATCGCTTGACCCAATCAGCACCGGCGTGCCTGGTCTCGACAATATCCTTGGCGGCGGCTTGACGCCCCAGCGTCTATATCTGGTAGAAGGCAATCCAGGTGCAGGCAAAACGACGTTTGCCATGCAGTTTTTGCTCGAGGGCGCAAAGCAAAACGAAAAAGGGTTGTATATCACCTTGTCTGAAACTGTCAGTGAGCTGCAGGCTGTAGCGGCGTCCCACGGCTGGAATCTGGATCAGATTGCGCTCTATGAACTACTTGACGCCGATGGTCTGGATGTCGATTCCGAACAGTCCATCTTATATCCATCGGAAATTGAATTGGGCGCGACCACCAAAGGCGTAATGACGCTGGTTGAAGAGATAACACCGATGCGGGTGGTTTTTGACAGTTTGTCGGAAATGCGCTTGCTGGCACAAAATCCATTGCGTTACCGGCGCCAGATTTTGGCGCTGAAACATTTTTTTGCAACCTGCAAATGCACCGTGATGATGCTCGATGACAAGACCTCCGACCCGGGCGATTTGCATCTGCACAGCATTGCGCATGGTGTCATCAGCTTGGAACAAACGGCGCAGGAATTTGGAGGTGAACGCCGCCGCTTGCGCGTAGCAAAAATGCGCGGCATTAAATTTCGCGGCGGCTATCACGACTTCAATCTAGAAACCGGCGGGCTCCAAGTGTTCCCGCGCTTAGTAGCGGCAGAGCATCACCGCCCGTTTTCTGACGTGGTGTGTTCTACCGGTTCAAGGGAACTCGATCTGTTGATGGGTGGCGGCCTGACACCCGGCACCAACACCTTATTTATCGGCCCTTCAGGTGTGGGTAAAACGACGACCGCAGTCCAATGTGTGTTGACCGCTTTAAAGCGCGGTCAGCAAGTGGCATATTATTTATTCGACGAAGGATTGGGTACTCTGCTGTTGCGCGCCGCTTCGCTGGGTATGGATATCCGTCCTTATATCGAGCAGGGTTCATTGGTGATTAACCAGGTCGATCCGGCAGAATTATCGCCCGGCGAGTTTTCCTACAAAGTGCGTAATGCGGTCGAGCGAGATCACGCAACGGTCGTTGTTATCGACAGCTTGAACGCCTATTTGCACGCAATGCCCGGCGAGAAATTTTTGTTACTGCAAATGCACGAAATGCTGTCCTACCTGAGTCAACAAGGGATCACCACTTTATTGATTTTGGGACAGCACGGCATGGTCGGCGAGGTACGTTCAGAAGTGGACATGAGTTATCTCAGCGATTCGATCATCATGTTCCGCTTTTTTGAAGTCAAGGGCGAAATCCTCAGTGCGGTGTCAGTGGTAAAAAGTCGCACCAACAATCATGAACGTACCATCCGCGAGTTCCGCCTCAGCTCTGAAAAAGGTTTGCAAGTGGGGCAGACCTTGAAAGATTTCGAAGGGATCCTGGCTGGATTGCCCACTTATTACGGACCGACCAGAATGCTGCAAGAAAGGTTGGAACTGAATGGAGAGTAATAGTTTTCTTGAAGGCCGATCACTGGTTTTAGCCCCGCATGGGCGCGATGCTGAAACGATCGTCACTGTACTTTCACGCAATAACTCTGACACTACACTGTGTGACAACATGCGCGTGTTGCTGCAAGAATTAGAACGTGGTGCAGGTACGGCGTTAATCACTGAGGAAGCCTTGCGTTCTGAAAATATTACGCCACTGGCCCATTGGTTGTCGAATCAACCGTCGTGGTCCGACTTTCCAATCATCCTGTTGATTTCCAGCCAGTCAAAACGCAATGCACTACCAGTTGATATGTTGGCTGATTTAAGTAATGTAATGTTGTTGGAACGTCCCTTGAATGCCGAAACGCTGCGCCGTGCCGCCGCCTCTGCCTTGCGTGCACGCAAGCGGCAATATCAGGCCCGGCTTGTATTGTACGAATGCACGCTGGCGGAAGAACGCTTGCGTCTAGCCTTGAATGCCGGCCGGCTTGGCGCCTGGGAAATCGAACTGGCTACGTGGAAACTGACCGCTTCGGATACTTGTAAAGCAAATTTTGGCCGTAATGCCGGCGAAGTCTTCAATTACGCCGCTATGCAAGCAGCAATCCATCCAGACGACGCTGAGCGCTTTCGCTTGGTGGTGCAAAAAGCAATTGATGCAGCCATCGATTTCGATATCGAATTTCGTGTTTTGTGGCCAGATGGGGATCTACATTGGGTGCAGATGCGCGGTGAAACAGAACTTGGTAAGCAGGGTAAGCCGATTGGCCTGGCCGGTGTCTCGCTGGACGTTACCGAGCGCCTCGAATCGGCGGAAAAACTGCGCGTCAGCCAAGCCGCTCTGCAACACATGAATGACACGCTGGAAAGCCGTATCCACGAGCGAACCAGTGAATTGGCGCAGCTCAATAACCGTCTCATGCGCGAAATCAATGAACGCGAACGTACCCAGGCGGCACTAGCACAGGCACAAAAAATGGAAGCGATCGGCCGCCTGACCGGTGGCATTGCGCACGACTTTAATAATCTGTTGCATGTGGTGGTGGGCAACGTCGATTTAATCGATTTGATTTCGAGCGATGAGCGGGTCAAGCGTTTTGCCGCCACCGCAAAAAAGGCAACCCAACGCGGCACCAAACTAACTGGCCAGTTACTCGCCTTCGCCCGTAACCAAAGCCTAGATTTGAAAGCGGTTGACGTTTGTACCTTAATTGAAGGTATGCAAGACCTGATCCGTATTTCGGTCGGTTCCACGATACAGGTTGAATTCAATTTACAGTCTGATCGGCGGCTGGCACTAGCCGACATGAACCAGGTAGAGATGGCGATTTTGAACTT
>JAZKIX010000069.1:64199-75510 GCA_040384645.1 Pseudomonadota bacterium
CAATGCCCGCGACGCCATGCCTGACGGCGGCAAGATTAAAATCGCTTGTTCAGTCGTACAAATAGATAACGATATATTGCCGGCTGGTCACTATGCATTGATCAGCGTCACCGACAACGGTAGCGGCATTGCGCCCGATATTTTGGGTAAAGTATTTGATCCATTTTTTACCACCAAGGCGGTCGGACAGGGAACTGGTCTGGGTTTGAGCCAAGTGTATGGTATCGCCCAACAATCCGGCGGCGCAGCGAAAATCCATAGTCAATTAGGTTGCGGCACCACGGTCGAGATTATTTTGCCGCTCGCGACCGAGGTGGCCAAAGACGCCACTGCTGAACTCGCACCTCAAAGCGATTATCAAGGGAAGAAAATTTTAGTCGTGGAAGACGATGCAGAAGTACGGCAGTTCATGGTCGATTCGCTCAAGTTGCTGGGATACGAAGTCAGTGAAGCCGAAGATGGCGTATCCGGTCTACGCAAAATTGCCACAGATTTGCCAGATCTATTAGTGTTGGACTTTTTGATGGAAGGTATGAATGGTGCTGAGGTTATTACCAAACTGAATGTACTCAATCCCGACTTGCCGATTATTGTCGCTACTGGTTACGCTGACATGCGGGCAATCGATCAAGTGATCGGCAAGAATGCGATCTTGCGCAAACCGTTCCAGATCGATGAATTAGCCCGTAGCGTCCAAACTGCTTTGCACCAGCGAAGCGGCCGTGCCTAATTCACTCCGCTCATTGGAGATTCGCTGCGCTGACACTTCTCCAGCACATCGCATTGAATTTGAATGGCTTTATGTTTGCGTAAGCCAGACTTTATTTTAAAAACAGGTACTTTGGAACTGTGACCGGTTTAGAATGAGTCAACAAAAAATATCGCAAATCCTGCCGAAATTTCGCTATCCCCTCTGTGCATTGCATGAAATGATTCTCAAGGAGTAATCTCTTGCGAACAAACGTGTGAAGACATTTTGGTATGAGACAGCCTCTATCCAAGACGATCTATCCTGGCGCAACTCTATTGGCCGGCAGTTACGTTGCGCTAATTTCCTCCATCGATTCCAATTCTCAGCTTGCCGGAGACTGCCATGTCGCTGCATAGTTTCCTGACCCGGCTAATCTGGTTTTGCGTATTGCCATTGGTGTTGCTAGCCAGTCTGTTGGCGCTCGACAATGTACGCAGCAAACGGGTGGAGCGCGATCTCGAAGCGACCCATATGGCCAAAAATTTCGCCACCGCAATCGATCAAGACCTGAAGTTCCGTATCGGTGCCCTCAATATTCTCGCGCTGTCACCGCTGGCCGACCAGCCGGCGCGCTGGAAAGATTTGTATGGGGAGGCGCAAGCATTTCGTCAGAGCTTCGGCAGCCATGTGGTTTTTTCCGACCTGCACATGCATATGCTGTTCAATACGCGCCAGCCATATGGCACGGTCTTGCCGCCAGTACCCCGGCCCAAAGGCCGTAGTGCCGTGCAGACCGTGATGGACACCGGCAAACCTGGCGTCGGTGACGCCTTTTTTGGCCCGATTGCGAAAGAACCGCTGGTGGCCATTGCAGTGCCGGTCGTGCGGGAGGACAAGACGGCCTTTATGTTGTTGTCCACTTTCGAGACGCGCCAATTTCAGAGCCGTCTGGATCAATTGGCGTTGCCCGCAGGCTGGTCGCTGGTGTTGCGCGACAGTAAAGGCGAGGCGATTGCACGCCATGTGCCGGCGGGGTTTGATTCGACCAGTGACGTAGATGCGTCCGGCCGGTTTACCGTCAATTTAACGACCGCGCCCTGGTCGGTGGTATTGGAAGTGCCACGCGCTTTGTATCACGCGCCGCTCGTGTCGGCGGCAGCGGCGATGATTGTCATGGTATTGGGCGCGACCTTGGCTGGCGTGTTCGGCGGTGTGATGGCAAGCCGCCGGCTTGGCCGATTGGTCGCGTCGCTGGCCAATGGTGTGATGCCGGATGCGCAAGAGCGCGATATTGCTGAAATCGCGGCAGTGCGTGCCGTGCTACTGGAGTCGTTCGAAAAACGTGATAAAGCCGAGGCGGCGCGGCGCGACAGCGAACGACGTTTCCGTGCCACCTTCGAGCAGGCGGCGGTTGGTATTGCGCTGGTGGCGCCGGATGGCCGCTGGCTCGAGGCTAACCAAAAACTTTGCGATATCGTCGGCTATCAGCAGCAAGAATTGCTGGGAAAAACCTTCCAGGACATCACCTACGCGGACGATTTGGAAATTGATCTGGACAATCTGCAGCAAGTGCTAGCCGGTCAGATCGACACCTATTCGATGGAGAAGCGCTATCTGCGCAAGGACGGCGAACGGGTCTGGGTTAACCTGACCGTGGCATTGGTGCGGCATGCAGATGGCAACCCGGACTATTTTATTTCGGTGGTAGAAGATATCCAACGCCGCAAGCAAACCGAGGCCGCGCTGCAAGCCAGGGAAGCCACCCTGAGCGAAGCGCAGCGCTTAGCTGGAGTCGGTAACTGGAGCTGGGATATCGCTAGCGACCAGCACGTCTGGTCGGCCCAGATTTACCATATTTATGGCCGCGACCTGAGCCTGCCACCGGCGGTTTATCCAGAAGTGCAAACTTATTTCACGCCCGATAGCTGGGCCGGCCTGACTGCGGCGGTCGAGTTATGCCTGAAACACGGCACCTCGTACCAAATCGACGCCGAGGTGCAGCATCCCGATGGCCATCGCAACTGGATTACCGCCCGTGGCGAAGCGATCCGCGATGCGGCCGGCACGGTGGTGCAATTGCACGGCACGGTGCAAGACATCACCGAGCGCAAGCAAACGGCTGAAGCGCTGCGCGAACTTAACGCCAACCTGGAGCACAGGGTGGAATTGCGCACCGCCGAACTGACCGCCGCCAATAAAGAACTCGACAGTTTTGCCTACGCCGTATCGCATGATTTGCGGGCGCCGTTGCGCGCCATGAACGGCTTTTCGCAGGCCCTGATCGAGGATTACGGCGACCGGCTGGACGATGAAGCGAGGCACTTTCTTGACCAGATCAGCATCGCCAGCCGCAAGATGGGCGAATTGATCGACGGCATTCTGGCGCTGTCGCGCAGTACGCGCGGCGAGTTGCAGCGCGATGTGGTCAACCTGTCGCTCATGAGCGCCAATATTTGCGTCGAACTGGCGCGCATCGAGCCGGAACGTACCGTCCACGTCGAGATCGAACCCAACCTGAGCGTGACCGGCGATAGCCGCATGATCGAGGTCGTGATGCGCAATCTCTTGGGCAATGCCTGGAAATACACCGCCAAAGCGCCGGCGACGCTGGTGCGCGTGTATGCCGGCGCAGTCGGCGCCCAGCACGGTATTTGCGTCAGCGACAATGGCGCCGGTTTCGATATGGCGCATGCCAATCAATTGTTCCAGCCATTCCGTCGCTTGCACCGGCAAGAAGAATTCCCCGGCATCGGCATCGGGCTGGCGACGGTGCAACGCATCGTCTCGCGCCATGGCGGCGAGATTTGTGCGGTCGCGGCACTGGGCGAAGGTGCCACTTTTTGCTTTTTTTTGCCATCGCTGGCGGCAAGCGAGGTGGATCGTGCATAGAAATACCATTCTGTTGGTGGAAGACAATCCGCAAGATGAAATGCTAATCATGCGATCCCTGAAAAAAATCAATTTGGCGAACCGGATCGATGTCGCACGTGACGGCCAGCAAGCGCTCGACTACCTGTTTGCCGAGGGCGAATTTACGTCGCGGGCAGGGCAGGATTTGCCGACCGTGGTCTTGCTCGATATCGGCCTGCCGCGCCTGTCGGGGCTGGAAGTGTTGCAACGCTTGCGGGTCGATCCGCGCACCCAATTCTTGCCGGTGGTGATCCTGACTTCTTCCGATGAACAGCGCGACCGCTTGAAGACCTATCAAAACGGTGCCAACAGTTTTGTCCGCAAGCCGCTCGAATTTACTGAATTCTCTGACACCGTGGCGCGGCTCGGCATCTATTGGCTGACCACCAATGAATCGCCGCTGGAATAGCACGTTGCCTCGGATTGACTGCGTCCAAGTATCGGTTGGCGCCTTGCCCAGTAGCAAGAATCTCCATGCAAAAGCTGTCTTCAGCATTTGCCTAGCGTCATTTTCGGTAAAGGAGGGCCGTGACTGCGTATAATCTTCGGCCTTACTTGAATCGAACTGAAAGCCCATGAAGTTCACACTGGATGAAATTTGCAATGCCTTGGGCGAAACTGCATTTGATCGTGGTCAGGAATATGTTGAACAAGATCTGGTGCTGGCGCTACGGCAAGACGACACTGCGATTCACGCCACGGTCAGGGAAGATGCGGGCCAAGTATTTACCCAACGCATCGAGATCCATGCCAATGATGAAAGCTTCCTGGTTGACGGCGCCTGTACCTGCGCCAGCGAGCATAATTGCGAACACGTCGCAGCGGTCTTGATCGAATTGCTGCGCCTGAGCCAGAAGCATTGGGGCACCGTCAAGTTACCGATTTCATCTACCCAAAAACCAGCCCAGGTGCTGGTGCACCACGCCATGCCTGATGCAAAAAAAGAGTCTGTGTTCCGGCTCTTTTTTGTTTTGATGCCGGTGCACCAAGGCCGCGCGCTCAGCTTGTCGCCTTGCAAATTGCGCCTGCAAGTCAATGGCGGCATCGTCGGCGTCGATCCGATCCGCGATGCGCGCCGACTATTGAACAATCCACCCAGTTATTTGCAAGCGGCCGATTCGGTGCTGGTCGAATCGTTTGCCATCATGCAAGGCACGGCATCCAATCTGGACCCCAACGAGCCACAAGGCACCGCCGGCGCAGCGTTGTTGCAAGCCTTGCTGGAACAAAACAAATTACTGTGGGCGGATTCGAACGCCGACCTGGCCAAAGCCAATGTAAGGCCGCTGCAAGCCGGCCCCGCCCGCCATGCCCGTCTGGGCTGGCACGGCTTGGGCAAAACCATCCGGCTGGCCTGGCAATTTGTGCCTGAATATGCACCCGCACTTGCGCAGGCGGCTGAGGCCGAGATTGCGGCTAATGCTGAGGTTGAGGCTGAGGTCGAAGCCGATCTGGATTCGGAGGTGCTGCCGCGGGATCAGGCCCAGACCATCGATTATGTGATGCCGACCGAGCCGCCGTTTTATCTGGACCGGGCCGAATGCGGCGCTTTGACTGTGCCGCTGGACGCGGCGATTTCGACCAAGGCTTTGCTGGCGCTGGTAAGCCAATTGCCGCAGATCGAACGGCAAAATGCAGTGCCGCAATTGCAGCATTTTTTTGCCCGTGGTCTCGGCCATTTATTGCCGTTGCCAGACGCCCAGCAAGAAGCGATGTTGCATGCCGACCATGTCGAAAAAATGCTCTTGCTCGGCAGTGTCGCCAGCAAGGATGAGAACGCCAAGGGCGTACAAAATCCGGTCTGGCACGACTACGCGATGCTGGTATTCGACTATGACGGCCAGCAAGTTACCATCGATAGCCGCGATTTCGATACCCCGGCGATGGCCTTGCAAAATCAGGGCTGGATCGATTCGCTGGTACGCGACCAGAGCGCCGAACGTGAGGCAGCAGAACAGTTGCGTAGCGTCGGATTTTTACCGGCCGTGACCGGTAACCCGGCGCTGGGCAATTTGCGCGGCGCGCTGGTCTTGCCCAATAGCAGCGCGTGGCTGCGCTTCGCACGCGAGACCGTGCCAGTGCTGGAAGACGAAGGCTGGCACGTCAAAAAGATGGGTAATTACCGCTACAACCTGGTCGAAGTCGATGACTGGTACGCCACCGTGGGCGAGAGCGGTGGCAATGCCTGGTTCGACCTGGAACTAGGCATCGTGGTCAACCAGACCCGCGTCGCCTTGCTGCCAGTGTTGATCGAATTGATCCGCAGTGCGCCGCACGACTTCAATCCCGCCACGCTGGCGCAGCATGCCGACACGGACGAATTGATGGCAACCTTGCCCGGCGGTTTGCGCGTTGCCCTGCCTTGGGGCCGGGTTAAGCCGATCTTGAATGCGTTGGGCGAGTTGTATTTCAGCAGCAGCAGCGGTGGCAGTATGCGCATGTCGATGCTGGACGCCGCCCGTCTGGCCGAACTGGCCGACAGCGCCCACTTGCGCTGGATGGGCGGCGAGCGCTTGCGCGCAATGGGCCGCAAATTGAGCGAATTCGGCGGGGTCGAAATGGTGGCTGCGCCGAAGGGACTCAACGCGACCCTGCGCGATTATCAAAGTGAAGGGCTGGCCTGGATGCAGTTCTTGCGCGAATACAATCTGGCCGGGATTCTGGCCGACGATATGGGACTGGGCAAAACGATCCAGACCCTGGCCCATATCCTGACCGAGAAAGAAGCCGGCCGCCTCACCACCCCAGCGCTGGTCGTGGCGCCGACCAGCCTGATGGGCAACTGGCAAGACGAAGCGGCGCGCTTTGCGCCCGACTTGCGGGTGCTGGTCTTGCACGGCATTGCAAGGCAAGAATTGTTCGACCAGATTGACCAGTTTGACATGATCCTGACCACTTACGCCTTGCTGCCGCGCGATGAAGAAAAATTGCGCGCCATCGATTTTTACCTGGTGATTCTGGACGAAGCGCATTACATCAAGAACCCGCGCGCCAAAGCAGCCCAGACCGCAGGCCTGTTACGCGCCAAACACCGCCTGTGCCTGACCGGCACGCCGCTGGAAAATCATCTGGGCGAGCTGTGGTCGCAATTCCATTTCCTCTTGCCAGGTCTGCTGGGCGAAGAAAAAGCCTTTAACCGCGATTTTCGCAATCCGATTGAAAAGCTGGGCGACGACGCCCGCCGCGCCTTCCTGACGCGCCGCATCAAGCCCTTTATGCTGCGCCGCACCAAGGACAAGGTCGCCAAGGAATTGCCATCCAAAACCGAGATGGTGCGCACGGTAGAACTGGCCGACGCCCAGCGCGACCTGTACGAAACCATGCGCCTGGCGATGGATAAAAAAGTGCGCGACGAAATCGCTAAAAAAGGCGTGGCGCGCAGCCATATCATCATCCTCGAAGCCTTGCTCAAATTGCGCCAGGTCTGCTGCGACCCGCGCTTGGTAAAAACCTCCTTTGCATCAAAAAGCGTGGCGCCGTCGGCCAAGCTGATCGAACTGCTTGCCATGCTGGACGAACTACTGGCCGAGAACCGCAAGATTCTGGTGTTTTCCCAATTCACCAGCATGCTGGCCCTGATCGAAGACGAACTCAATGCGCGCAATATCCCCTACGCGCTCCTGACCGGCAATACGGTCGACCGTGCCGGCGCTGTGCGCTCGTTCCAGAACGGCGAAGTGCCGGTATTTTTGATCAGCCTGAAAGCCGGCGGCGTCGGCCTCAATTTGACCGCCGCCGACACCGTGATCCACTACGACCCGTGGTGGAATCCCGCCGCCGAAAACCAAGCCACCGACCGCGCTTGGCGCCTTGGCCAAGATAAGCCGGTCTTCGTCTACAAACTGATCGCACGCGGCACACTGGAAGAAAAAATCCAGCAATTGCAGCAAAAGAAAGCCGCCTTGGCCGACGCCATGCTGGCCGACGGCCAAGTGCAAAACGGCAAACTGACGCAGGACGATTTGCAAGCGATTTTCGCGCCGCTGGAGGCGTGATGCTGGATGCGCTTGGGATTGGCAGCCAGGTTGGAAGCGTCTCAAAATGGCTTTTTGACGATAAATATACTGGTGGATGTATATTTTTTGATGCTTTAAAAATGTGCGGGTAATGGCATAAAATGCCATATACTCCCTTGTTTTGTATTTTATATACCGGACTATTAATTGTTTGATTGGTTTTGAACAGATCGACCATTTTGAGACAAGCGGGGTGTCGCCCGGCTGGTTTCAAGGCTTCTAGGCTAGCGATTCATATCCGCGCTTACAGCATAAAAAATCAAATACCTTACGGCAACTGCATGACGGCAATGATTACACCGTCTCACTTTCAATACCGCCGGCAGACGATCCTCTAGCAGTAATCAGGCAAATGACTTTGTCATAGCATCGGCACCAAATCTGCAAGAAAATCCTGACCGAAATCCATGCCAATAGCATGTTTTGATCTGGCTTGCATCCAAATGACGACAGCCTCACCGAAGTGAGGCTGTCGTGGGTTCATTACTTTCGATTGTTGCCAGCAGCAAGAACGCTGCCTCTGGCTAAATTGAGCTAATCGTTAGCAACTTATTAGCAACTTCATTACCAATTGACGCTATCGGTCAAGGTAACAGTGCCGCTGGCAGGCGTATTCATGAAGCGATTGCCGCTCAGGTTTTCCCAGGTCACGCTGCCGTCTGCATTCTTGCGAATGTATTTGTATTGCACCACGCTACTGGCTGGCATGGCGACAGTGGCTTTCCACACTGGATAAGTAGCCGCATTAAGCGCCACCGCCGAACCGGTATTCCAATTGCCCAGGGCCGCGATATTGCCGGTCACGAACACATTTTGCCCCCATGCAGTGGTCGCTGTCGCATTGAACAGCGCATTGACGCCACCGCCACCCCCGCCGCAACTGACCGTATCGTTCAAGACTAGCGCGCCAGAAGCTGGCGTAGTCATGCTGCGGCTAGCGACGCTTTCCCATGTCACGCTGCCATCACTATTCTTGCAGTAATAGCGATACGAGATGGCGGTGCTAGCAGGCAAGTTGACGCTGTTTTTCCACACGGGATAAGTACTGGCATCACCCGGAATCCCAAGGTCGGCATTCATATTGCCCAAGGCAGCGGTATTGCCGGTGACATATACGGTCTGGCCGGTTGTGGTGGTCGCGGTGGCATTGACCGCCACCCCGACTTGCCCTGCCAATGGCGCGATTGCGCAGTTGTTGTAGCGGCCGCATACCGATGGGTCGATATCGACCACTTTACCGGCGTTGATCGACGCCAGCAGGTTGATATATTCGCCCATTGCCCAGCTCAGCGGTGCAATCGACTTGGTTGCGGTGCCGGGTGCATAGCCAGCCGGCGTGGTGACTTGCCAGCCATCGATCAAGGTCGCAGTATTGTTCCAGATTTGTTCGGGCAAGAAGCCTTCCGGTGTCGAGAATGCTTTCAAGGTCGTCAGAAAACCACCACCGCTACTGCCGACGCCGGATTTAGCGATCTCATACATGCCGCGTTCAGCCGTAAAGATGGGCCACAAACGTCCGCGACCGGTACCGTTATAGGCGCTGCCATCGTTCTGTTCGCCATAGCCGTCGAAGTTATAACGGAACCAGGCATCGCCCTTGCCGGCAATGGTTTGCTTGATAGTGCTGTCGTATTCAGGAATGGTTTCCAGGATGGTGCTGTCATTGGCGCGCTTGACACCCATCCGCACCAGTTCCAAAAAGCCACCGTCGATCACGCGACGTTGGTCGTGACTGCCGCCACCATTGCCGATATTGACATTGGTTGCCACGTCCGGCCCGCTTGACGGGTTGTAGACCTGTGGCCCGGTACCGCTATTGCTTTTGCCAGCCGGGTTGATGCGGAAGTAGTACTTGCCATTGCCGAGCGAGCCGTTATTGGTAAAGGTCCAGGCTGCCACATTTTGCTGCCAATAGTCGGCCGTTGCCATGTACTTGGCTGCGCTGACGGTGTCGCCATTGGCACTGGCGATCTTGGATGCGGCCACCAGACCGGCGATTTCAGCGGCAATGGTCGATGGCGAATAGCCCGAGGTTTCTTCCCAGCGCTCTTGCGCGGTCCAAGGCCCATTGCCTACGATAAAGTCGGCAGCCTTCTTAATCTTTGGCCAGAGCGGATTGTAAATCGTCGAACCCATCCGGTAAGCCAGCGAGATTGGCATCGCTTGCTGATCCATCTGGATGCCAGTCCAGAACGGCGTGCCGTCAACCCACGAATTTTGCGGGAAGCTGCCATCGGCTTTTTGTTGCACATTGAACAGGTAATTGACCGCCGCAGCGCCGGCACTCAAATCGCCTGCCGTAATCAGTGCATTGGCGAACTTGAACAGATCGCGCGACCACACCAAGTGATAGCCATTGTCGCTACTGACACTTTCGCCCCATGGTGAACCTAGGCCGGCGATCATCGCACCGTTGGATTTATCCTGGATCGTCTTGAGTGACATCGCGGCCAGGTAATACTGATCGTCGGCAGTGCCGCCTTGGGTGCTCAGGCCGCTGTTGTAGGTATGCCATTGCGCATCGTAGGTCGTGCGTAAGGTGGCCAGATTATCGGACAGCGTGGCATTGGTGGTTGCCATCGCTTCCGTCTCGGTGGTGCCGAAACCGAGTACGACGTCAAATGAAATCGTGGTCGCCGTGCTGCCGCCAAAGTCAATCCAGCCCATTTGCGCCACGTTGCCGCCGGCGGCCAGATCAAAAGAAGAATTCATGGTCTTGTCTGACGCGCCGCCCAGTAAATCGGTCCAACCGTCGTTGACGCCGACAAAGCCATTCGACACCATGGTGGTGCCGCCGACGTTTTTCCACGCTTGTGAAACACCGATGGCGGAGACGCGATTGCTGTCCGACGCAACCATCAAAGTACGGCCGCCGGAAGCGAGCGTCTTGGATGTATCGCCGCCTCCGCTATTGTTCATCGAGGGGTTGTGCAGCAAATACAGATTGAAATTGCTGACGTTCTTGCCATTCAACGCGTTGAATGTGGTGCGTTGAATCAAGGCATTGCGGCTAGGATCGGTAAAAACAGTTTTGCTAATTTGCCAGTGATGCCCCGCATTACTGCTGGCGGTTTGCCAAGTCATCGAGCGCTTGTCGGGCTGGGTCGCAGTGTAAGGTTGCAACTTTTCTTCATCGACAAAGGTCTTGGCCGTATCACCCACCAAGAATTGGAAATCGACTGTCTGCGCCTTGTCCACAGTGGGATAAAACACTTCCGTCACAATGCCGCGATAACCGGTGAAATACACGCGCGATGTGCTGCTGGCCGAGGTGCCAAGGAAAGATTTTTGCGCTGGTGCCCAGACTGACGTAGCGCCCGGTCCGCCGCTAGCAGTGCCTGCGGCAACTGCCGCGCCAGGGGCCAGGAACGCCGTACTCAATAATGCCGCCAATAGATGGGGCGTAAATCGGGATTTCATGCGATGTTTCATACCGTACGTCATGTTTTTATCTCCTATATTTTTATAATGGATACGCCTAGCGGCGCCCAGTGTCATGTTCGGCGCGCTTCCAGCCTGGCCCGCTTTTCACGGCAAAAGTATCGCCTGAAAAATTACATGCTTGCGTCCAGCCCAGAAACGGCGAATCGTCTTTGTATTTTTACTACTCGCTAGAAACATTAGTTAGGTAGCAAAAATACCCGGCTAGAGTAGCGCCATCGATTCAAGGAAATTGGATTTTTTGTGCTGATTC
>JAZKIX010000069.1:75520-77261 GCA_040384645.1 Pseudomonadota bacterium
CAATCACCTAAAATCGACTGCCTCGATTTTCGATTCGCCACCTTGAAAATATCAATATGAATCCCGAATACATCGGCCTGCAATCGATCCTGACCACGCATCTGGGACTATCCGGCGCCTTGGTGTCAGTGACCTTTGAACTGCTGGCACCGTTTGCAAAAGAAGTGTGCCTGATGGGTGAAATGACCGATTGGGAAAGCGCCCCGATACCCATGCAACGTGGCGCCGACGGCATCTGGCGCACCAACATGAAATTGCGCCAAGGCCAGTGGCTGTATAAATTTATCATCGACGGCGTCTTCATCGCTGACCCATGCAACCCGCTCAAATCGGAAGACGGCCTGGGGGGCTATCACTCTTACTTATTGATCGGCGACGGCGACTGGGCCAGGCATGAGGCCACGCCCTACGGCGACATCATCCGGGTCGAGCTCGATAGCGTCATTCTCGGCCGCAAGACCCACGTCCATCTCTACCTGCCGCCCGATTACGACCGCAGCCGCAACTATCCGGTACTGTATTTGCTGCACGGCTACCGCACCGAAGTGAACCAATGGATCAGCAACGGCTTGATCCAGCACTTCATGGGCAACCTGCTGTCGCGCGCATTGATCGCGCCGTTTATCATCGCCATGCCCGCGACCAGCAGCGGCGAACATATCGAAAACTATGGCAAGTTTTTAAGCGATGAGCTATACGACTGGCTGCACCGCTATTTCGCAATCACACCGGGCCGGCAAGCGGCAGCGGTAGCGGGCATGTCGCAGTTTTCGCTCAGCGCCTTCAGCCTGGCGCAACGCAAGCCGGAACGGTTCGGCTTTGCGGCACCGGTCAGCGCATTCTATTCAGCCCAGTATTTGCAACAACTGGAACAGCAATCGCTTGCCATCGATTTCGGCCTGAAGCTGTATTGCGGCACCGAGGACTACGCCCTGCAACGCAATGAACGCTTTGTCGCCATCCTGCGCAAGAACGGCATCCGCTTCGACTATATGCGGGTCGCTGGCGACCATACCTGGCATTACTGGAACAGCATCACGCGCGATTTGCTGATCGCGGTATCCGATTTTTTCAGCAACGGTGCCGAGGGGACTGGCCATGAGCAATAGCCGCCGCACTGACAGCCGTAAGTCCAGTGACACGATGAGCGATGACGCGGTGGTGCCGGCTGTACCGCACACCATTAGCCGGATTCAAGCCACCATCGAATTCATCGAAGATCATTTGCAAGAAGAATTCGGCATGAAAGACTTGGCGCAAGTGGCCGAGATTTCGCAATGGCACTTCCAACGGATATTTCGCGCTACCGTCGGCGAAACCGTCAAGAATTACATCCGCTCGCGCCGCCTGTCGCACGCCGCCACCGCGCTGCTGGAATCGCATCACAATATTCTGGAAATCGCGCTCGACGCCGGTTTCGATTCCAACGAGGCCTTTACCCGCGCCTTCCGCACCCAGTTCAACACCACCCCGCGCGAATTCCGCCAGCAAAAAATTGCCTCCGGCTTCCCGCAAATGAAGCCGCAGATCAGCCACAGCTACCTTGATCATTTGCACCGCAACGTTGGCCTGGTACCCGTCATCGAAGCCAGTCCCGCGTTTCGCCTGGTTGGCATCAAGGCCGACATCACGGTTGCGCACGAAGCCTTCGATCTGCAAGAACTGGTGCGCCCGCTGTGGCAATCGTTCAAGGCGCGCCTGCCCGACGATCAGACGATCGCGGCCATCGTCGCCCCCGAGA
>JAZKIX010000069.1:77271-78755 GCA_040384645.1 Pseudomonadota bacterium
GGGCGCGCCAACGACCGTGCCTGCCTACTATGCGATATCGTCAGCAGCAGCGAACGCGAAATCCACGTCTTCGTGCTGACCTGCGTCGAAGTAAAAGATTTCAGCGACGTCCCGGAAGGCATGATCACCAATGTCCGCCCACCGCTGCGTAATGCCATTTTCAGCCATGCCGGCTCTGGCGTGGCATGGGAATACACCATGCATTACATCTTTGGATCATGGTTACCGGAGTCGGGATTGAGCCTATTCAACGCACCGACGTTTTGCCGTTTTGTGCCGGATCAATCGCCGTTTGATGAAGTGACCAAGTTGGACTATTACGTGGCGTTGCGGTGATTTTTACACCGTAGCCGGGGGCTTATGAAGCATTGCCAAACGCATTTGACTGCGACGCCTAATAGACGCGCATTGAATATACGCATAGGAGAAAACCATGCTTGCGCTAGACGACCTGAGCGTCCCACCAACCTGAGCATCAACAGCGACTTGCTGTGACGGGCGAGAGAATTGGAGATCAACCTCTCTGCAACATTGGAGCAGGCGCTAAGCAATCAATGGAATGTCAAACAAACAACAGCGGTAATGGCATAACAGACGCAAGCCAGCCAGACCGCCGTTGTTAAATCTCCCAATTGGTGTCTTAGGTGTTGTCCTTGATTGTCGTTGATGCGCCATTCGCCTTCACGCTGTCTATGCCGCCATCTCGAGATGCCTCTGAGGCGTACATTTGGCTGGTGCCAATCACCTGACTATTTACAGCCTTAAGATTGAAAAATGCTTTTCCATTAGACGCCATCTTGCGTTCATAACGCTCATCAGCGGCACAATTTGCTTGTACCGACGCGATCCCGTTTTGAGCAGATCCCTTCGCCTTGTAAAGCTCACTTGTGAGAATGGTTTCGGCATTACCCGCCTTGAGAACGAATCGGAATTGCCCGTCGCTACTTTTGTTAAGTTCAAACCAACCAGCCATTTGAATACTCCTCGTGTGGGACATCGAATGCGCAGACTGCGCGGTAACAACCTGGTAAAGATGTAATGTAATCCAACCAGCAACATTTTGCGAATATCGGCTAACTCATCGGCGTTAAATAGCGTTGCTCCAATGTCTGATCCTCATTTTCTGATCTGTAGCAAGGTTTTATCCTAATTCTCAATCACCGTACGCAGCAAGGGCGACTCGAACATCGCTACAGGGGAAATAGCGGGTTCCTCCCATGGAATCCGGTGACCGTAACGCTCTCGCATCTTGGCTTGAACGGCAGGATCGGACAGCTTGAACTCTTTGATGCGCTGTAAATGGCCGATTTTGATATTCAGCGCTTGGTCGTAAATTTTCCATACCAGCTCAGAACAATAAATACGTTCATTCGACCATTCGAAAGTCAGGTCATAAGGACGGCCCTCAAATCGACTAGCGGCGTCGTGCATTCTTTTAACTGCCGATGGTGTGAGGAGCGCCGGCGCATTATTCAATCGCTTGA
>JAZKIX010000070.1:0-207 GCA_040384645.1 Pseudomonadota bacterium
TTCTGAAACTATCCGCTACTTCATGCGTCGGCTGGAAATCACCGGCGTCAAGCTGCAACTAAACCAGCGCGTCAGCCGCGCCGAGCTGGAAGCGCAAGGTTTCGACGACATCATCGTCGCCACCGGCATCGTGCCGCGCCTGCCACGCATCGACGGCATCGATCATCCAAAGGTACTCAGTTACCTCGACGTGCTGCAGCACAACGT
>JAZKIX010000070.1:281-14810 GCA_040384645.1 Pseudomonadota bacterium
CGATGTCGGCGAATATCTGCTGCACGATCCACATTTACCCTTGCCGGAACCGCTGCCGCACTGGCTGGCCGAATGGGGCGTCGATCTAACCGGCAATCATCCCGGTGGTCTGGTGCCGCCGCTGGTGGAAGCGCCGGTGCGGCAGATCTTCCTGCTGCAGCGCAAGGCCAGCAAAGTCGGCGCCGGACTCGGCAAAACCTCGGGCTGGGTGCATCGCGCCGCCTTGCAGCGCAAGCGCGTTGAAATGCTGGCCGGGGTCGAATATCGCAAGATCGACGATCAAGGCTTGCATATTACGGTTGGCGGTCAGGCGCGCTTCCTGGAAGTCGATCACGTCATCATTTGCGCCGGGCAAGATTCGCTGGCAGAACTAATGCCCGCCAATAAGTCGACCAGTAAAACCCGCTTCCACCTGATCGGCGGCGCGGCGTTGGCGACCGAACTGGACGCAAAACGGGCGATCCGCGAAGGCGCGGTCACGGCAGCCAGTCTTTAAACGCATAAAATACGATAAAATGAGGGGTATATGCCAAAATATGCACTGTGCCGCACGTGTTCTGCGCGTTAGATTTAATACTGCCACCAGTATATTTTCACTATAAATTGCCTGAAATTGCCTTTTTCCATCGCCGCTGCTATTGAATATAAGCCCGTGACTACCAGCCCCGACCATCCCATCATTCGCCAGCGCGGCGTCGAAGCCTATCAAACCAGCTTTGACGCCATGCGAGCCTTTACCGATGACCGCAGCTCGGAGACGCCGGACGAGCTATGGATCGTCGAGCATCCGCCAGTCTTCACGCTCGGTCTGGCGGCCGATACTTCCCACATCTTGCATGGCGGCGCGGTGCCGCTGCACCAGATTCCCATCATCCAGACCGACCGTGGCGGCGAAGTGACCTATCACGGGCCTGGTCAGGTTGTGATCTATCTACTAATGGATTTAAGGCGCCGCAAAAGCGGTAACCGCATGTTCGCGCGCGAATTTGTCCAAAAAATCGAGCAAGCCGTCATCGACACACTCGCGGCGTATAATCTCGCCGGTGAACGCAAGGCTGGCGCACCCGGCATTTACGTGGCGCACGGCCCATGGCAAGGCGCCAAAATCGCCGCGCTGGGCCTGAAAATTCGCGGCAACGGCTGCACTTACCACGGCATGTCGCTCAATGTGGGCATGGATTTGACACCATTTTCATGGATCAACCCTTGCGGTTATGCCGGCCTGCAAACCGTCGACATGCGTACACTGGGCGTCGATCTACCTTTGCACACCGTACAGTTGGCCCTGGCCGACAAATTGATATTAAATTTTGCCTGAGCCTTGCCCTGGCGCGCAGGCTGCATTTTTGGACTTGACTGGAATTTTTGATGACTTCTGAAACGATGCCAACCGCTGTCGAACTCGCCCCTGACACTGCCTCAGCCGGCACTTACAATCCCAGCGAAAAGCAAAAAGGCGCCAGCAAAACCGCGCGCATTCCGATCAAGATCATTCCGGTCGAGCGCTTGAAAAAGCCGGACTGGATCCGCGTCAAAGCCGGCTCGCCCACCACCCGCTTCTACGAAATCAAAGACATCCTGCGCGCCAATAATCTGGTCACGGTATGTGAAGAAGCGAGTTGCCCGAATATCGGCGAATGCTTCGGCAAAGGCACCGCCACCTTCATGATCATGGGCGACAAATGCACCCGCCGCTGCCCGTTCTGCGATGTCGGCCACGGCCGCCCCGATCCGCTGGACGTCAATGAACCTGACAATCTGGCCAAAACTATCGCCCAGCTAAAACTGAAGTATGTCGTCATCACCTCGGTCGACCGCGATGACTTGCGCGACGGCGGCGCCGGCCATTTTGTCCAATGCATCCAGCGCACCCGCGAATTGTCGCCCGGCACCCGGATCGAAGTGCTGGTACCGGATTTCCGCGGCCGTTTAGATAAGGCGCTCGACATTTTTGCCGATGGCCTGCCCGACGTCATGAACCACAATATGGAAACCGTGCCGCGCCTCTACAAGGAAGCGCGCCCCGGTTCCGATTACGCCCATTCGCTGCAGTTATTGCGCGACTTTAAAGTACGGTATCCGCAAGCCATCACAAAATCCGGCCTGATGGTCGGTTTAGGTGAAACCGATGAAGAAATCCTGCAAGTGATGCGCGATATGCGCGAGCACAATGTCGACATGCTCACCATCGGCCAATACTTGATGCCATCCGGCGACCATTTACCAGTGCGCCGTTATGTGCATCCGGACGTTTTTAAAATGTTCGAGGAAGAAGCCTACAAGATGGGCTTTGAACATGCGGCGGTCGGTGCAATGGTGCGCTCGAGCTATCACGCCGATGAGCAAGCGCACGGCGTCACAGCGAATGTGAACGTTCAATAGTTGATGAGACAAATGAGTAGATAACGAGACAACTCAATAGCAATGAGACGCGCCAGGATCAAGCTAACTCATATATGCAATGAGTTAGCTTTCAATCTAGACGCTTCCCAAGAATCGAAATCCTGGTGGTATTGATTGGTTCTGAAGCTTCTTTTCTTTGGTACGACTGTATTTTCCAACGCTGCTCCACTGAGCTTATTTGCCTTCACGGACGCGAAATTGCTGCAAGCGCTCAGCGATCAACTGCACGCTGGCCCCCACCATAATGCTATGGTGATTCCCCGGTATTTCGATTACCTCCAGCACGCCAGAGGCTAACTTGCCCCAACCTAATTCCGGCTCGCAAAATTGCGTGGCAAAACCTTCCGTACCGCAAAACAGCAAGACCGGGCGATCATACGGTTTCGGCTGGTAACTGCGTAGCGCACTATCATTGGCCTGGGTCACAGCCAGCAAATTCTGCACCTCATTTTCCCGTGTTCCTGGTGGTAGCAAGCCCTGCTGGATCGCCGCTTCCAGCGCGTGCAGCCAGTGCTGGTCCACTGTGATGTCACGCAAGCGCTCCCAATCCATGGACAATTTTGGAAACAGAATGCCAAGCATTACAGCATCGTCGCTAAGCCAGTCCTTGCTGGCCATCTGACCGTAGGCGCTGTTTCGATAGAGCGCCTGCATGCTGGCGTTTTGCGCCCGTGAATCAAGCAATGCCAGCAAGGCTACCTCGTCACCTGACTGACGCAATTGCTGCGCCATTTCATAGGCGATGCATCCACCCATCGAGTGTCCAACCAAGTTGTAAGGGCCTGAGGATTGTCGCGATTTGATCAGCCCGATGTAATCTGCAGCCATCTCCTCGATCCGCTGCAGCGGCGCCGACTCACCTTGCAAGCCGCGAGCTTGGATTCCATATACCGGTTGATCGTGTCCCAAGCAGCGCATCAGGTCCACATAACCGGTCGTGTGGCCGCCATAGGGGTGTATGCAAAAAATCGGCGCCAAATGTCCCGTGGTTCGGATACCGACCAGGCGTGAATTGCTCGATGGCTGGCCGGAGCGCAGCACTTGGGCCAAGGCTTTCACTGTCGGATTTTCCAGCAAATCGGCATTCGAAAGGCTGCAATCGAAGCGCTGTTTCAAACGAATAATGAGGCTCAGGGACGACAATGAGCTACCACCAAGTTCAAAAAAGTTGTCACTGGACGCGACCGTATCCACTCCCAAAATTTCTTTGAACGCCTTGCCCACTTCCAGTTCAATGTCGTCCTGGAGTGTGATGCTCTCAACTTCCGCCACATGCTGCATTTGATCTGACTTATTGGCTGGCGCAGCGCTCGTAATCACGAAGCGTGTTGTTGCCTTCGTCGTCACAGGACGTGCTTCAGGCCAATAGCGATACCGGTCGAACGGGTAGACCGGTAAAGCGACCCGGCGCCGCAATTCGTGCGCATACAAGCTTTGCCAATCAAGCGCAACACCGTTAATCCACAGCTGTCCCAAACTCGTCAACAATGTGGCGGTGTCCGAAGCGGTGGTACCGGCCAAGGTTGGGCCGGCAAAACGTACATTCTGTTTCTTGGGATGGTGCCGGATGATCGAGCTGAAGGTCTGGCCCGGCCCTACTTCCAGATAGATGCCATCAGACGTCTCTAACAGTAGCTCAAGCCCTTCGGCAAAGCGCACGGTTTGGCGCATATGGCGTACCCAGTGAGCCGGATCGGTGGCTTGCTCCGGCGTTACCCAGGAACCTGTCACGTTGGTGATATAGGCAATTTGTGGCGCATGCAGCTCGACTTCACCGACTTTCGCCAGGAACTGCTCCAGAATCGGATCGAGCATGGCGCAATGGAAAGCATGCGAGGTCGGCACGCGCTTGCAGCGCAAGCCTGCCGCCGCCAGTGGCGCCAACAGCGCGTCGATCCGTTCTGGCGTACCTGCCAGCACGCATGCGCGCGGGCCGTTGATGACCGCCAGTTCTACACCTGTGCCGAGGAAAGCGTGCAATTGCTCAGGCGTGGCCTCGACCGCCAGCATGGCGCCGGCAGGCAATTGCTGCATTAACTGTGCACGCGCAACCACCAGTTCGAGCGCGTCGGGCAAGGACATGACGCCGGCAAGGCAGGCCGCCACATATTCACCCAGGCTGTGTCCCATCATAGCCTGCGGCTGCACGCCCCAGTGCATGAGCTGGCGGGCCAGAGCATATTCGACGACAAATATGGCTGGCTGCGTGATGGCAGTCTGCCCCAGTTGCTGGGCCGATTGTTCCAATTGACAGGGCGCAGGATAGAGCGCCTTGCGCAAGTCAAGTCCCAGTAATGGCTGCAGTAGCTGGGCGCAGGTATCGATGCACTGCCGGAACTCGGGTAAAGACTCGTACAGGTCCCGTCCCATGTTCACTTGTTGCAAACCCTGACCGGGAAACACGAAAGTCACACGCGGATTGGCGCCAGGCGCAAGCCCTTGAGTACGATTTTCGGAACTTGCCGCCAGTGCTTCTAGCGCTCCGGTCTGGTCGGCACACAATATGAAATGTCGATGCGGTAGCTGCGTGCGTCCGACCTGCAATGTGTAGGCAACGTCGGCCAGATTCGCGTCAGGATGTTCGCGCAAATATTGCGCTAGGTTGGTACGCATCGCGCCCAAAGCAGATTCAGACTTTGCCGACAAGGTCAGCAGTTGATAAGTTAAATTGCTTGTCGTGGATATTAATTGGGCAGCCTGTTCCAGAATGACATGGGCATTGGTGCCGCCTATGCCAAACGAGCTCACCGCTGCACGCCGCGGTGATTCCGACAGCGGCCATTGCACTAGCTCGTTGTTGACATGAAAAGGACTGCTTTCCAAGCCGAGTTTCGGGTTCGGCGCTTGGAAATGGAGCGTCGCCGGCACCACGCCATGATGCAACGCTAGTGCGGCCTTGATCAGGCCCGTCACGCCAGCTGCTGCGTCCAGGTGCCCTACATTGGACTTTACTGAGCCTAACAGGCAGTAGCCCCGGTCAGCCGTATATTTTCGATAGGCTTGGGTTAATGCGGCTACTTCAATCGGATCACCTAGCGATGTGGCGGTACCGTGCGCCTCGACGAGTCCGATACTGCGTGGATCAACGCTGGCCCGTTGCAGTGCCTGTTCGATGACATCGGCTTGTCCATCCACGCTTGGCGCGGTGTAGCCCACCTTCATGCCGCCGTCATTGTTAATGGCCGAGCCTTTGATCACGGCCCAGATAGTATCGCCGTTGCTGACGGCATCGCGCAGGCGCTTGAGCACTACGATGGCGCCACCACTGCCGCGCACCGTGCCGCCAGCCTTGGCGTCAAATGGCCTGCAGCGTCCATCGGCCGACAGGATATGGCCTTCCTGGTGCAGATATCCAGTGCCATGCGGAATCTCGATGGAAACGCCGCCGGCCAGTGCCATGTCGCAATCGCCAAGCAGCAGTTGCTGACATGCGAGATGTACCGCGACCAGAGAAGTTGAACAAGCCGTCTGCACGGTCAGCGCGGGACCATGCAAGTTCAGCTTGTAAGCC
Organism: Pseudomonadota bacterium; assembly: GCA_040384645.1. Taxonomy (GTDB): domain Bacteria; phylum Pseudomonadota; class Gammaproteobacteria; order Burkholderiales; family Burkholderiaceae_D; genus JAZKIX01. The sequence goes on from JAZKIX010000070.1 coordinate 6,196, forward strand.
AGCCGGGTGGACAGGAAATCTTTCTCGTTCAAGATCGTGGTCTGGAACAATTCAGCGGCGGATTCCGGGTTGGTCTCGAGAAAATGCAGCAGATAAGCTGCGCGCCCAATCCCGCCGTACACGCCAATCCGGCCGGAATAATTCTGGCCGCTGTAGCCGGCATGTTCCAGCGCTTGCCAGCCCACTTCCAGGAACAGTCGTTGCTGGGGATCCATCAGTTGAGCTTCGCGGGGCGGATAGCCGAAAAACGGCGCGTCAAAACATTCGATGTCTTTAAGATTGCCCTTGCGCCTGACATAAGCAGGATCTTGCAGTAGACGCGCATCCACGCCGGCGGCCAGCAACTGCTGATCCGTCAACTCCGTGATGGACTCGACGCCGGCGCACAGATTGCGCCAAAAATCCTCCACATTGTCGGCGCCCGGGAACCTGCCGGCCATGCCGACGATGGCGATGTCGCTGCCTGACAGAGCGGCTTGGGCTATTTGAGACCCGGCATGTTCACTCTGCTTGGGCTGCGCATCCTTACCTTGCTCAACGCCAAGCGAGGTACGCAGGTGATTGGCTAGCGAACGAATGGTCGGAAAGCGAAACAGGTCCATGGTGGGAACCATAAGGCCGTGCGCCCCCTTCAGCCTGACCTCGACTTGCACAAGGCTCAAGGAGTGACCGCCGACCTCGAAGAAATTGTCGTCGATGCCAACCGTGGCAAGCTTCAGCAACTCTTGCCAAATAGCTGCGATCTGTTGTTCCAAACAGTCGCGTGGCAGCGAAGTGCCGGCCTCGACTGGGCGGCTAGGAGGATTTGGCAAGGCACGCCGGTCGATCTTGCCGTTCGGCGTCATCGGCCATGCATCTAAAAAGACAAAAGCGGCTGGCACCATGAAATGCGGCAATTTTCCCTCAACGTGGGCGCGTATCGCGGCCGGCTTGATGATCTTGCCATCAAGTGCAATGATGTATGCCACCAGCGCTTGCTCACCTGTTGAGTCCTGGCGCGCCACTACCAGTGCTTCGCGGATACCGGGATACTGCGCGATCACCGCTTCAAGTTCGCCCAGTTCGATGCGGAAACCACGAATCTTTACCTGATGATCGATGCGCCCCAGGAATTCCAGACTGCCATCCGGCAAGTGACGGGCCAGATCGCCCGTCTTATACATACGCTCGCCACGGCCACCGAATGGGTTGGCGATAAAGCGTTCTTGGGTCATGTCGGGGCGACCGAGATAGCCGCGTGCCAAGCCAATACCCGCTATATGCAATTCGCCAGCGACACCCATCGGCGCTGGTTGCAGATGCTGATCCAGAACGTACACCCTGGTGTTGGCCATTGGGCGTCCGATGCTGACACGTTCGGCCCCGGGATGCAGATCGGCCATCGTCGCGCACACTGTCGCTTCCGTCGGGCCGTAGGCATTGAGCATGCGCCGTCCGGGACTCCAGCGCCTGACCAAATCCAAACTGCATGCCTCGCCTGCAGTTACCACCGTCCGCAGTGTCGGCAGTTCCGCCGGCTGTAACAGCGCCAATACCGACGGTGGCAAGGTAAGCACAGTGATACCGTTGCCGTTGATGGTATTGACAAGCGCCGAGCCCGGCATCATGTCCATTTTTGCGGCTAGGTAAAGGCAAGCGCCGGCGCATAGCGTGGTAAAAATTTCAGAAACCGACGCATCAAAGCTGAACGAAGCAAATTGCAGCACCCGACTGTTCGGCTCAATTGCAAAAGCCTCAATCTGGGCTTGCACCAGATTCGACAGCCCCTGATGTTCCAGCAGCACACCCTTGGGACGCCCGGTCGAACCGGAGGTATAAATCACGTAGGCCAGATCGGTCGGCAGAGAATTGATCTGTGGATTGTCCGCAGATTCACGGCTGATGCTTGCCCAGTCGGCATCCAGGCAAACTAAGCGCCCAGCCGTTGCCGGCAATTGGGCGCGTAGCGATTCCTGGGTCAACAGCAGACTCAAGCCGGCGTCTTCCAGCATATACGCCAGACGGTCTTCTGGATAACTTGGATCCAGCGGCAGGTATGCACCGCCCGCTTTCAAAATGGCGATGACGCCGATCACCATGTCAGGCTGGCCTCGCTCGATACTCAGGCCAACCAGTTGTCCTTTTTTCAGACCCAGTCGGCGCAGATAATGGGCCAACTGATTGGCACGCCGATTCAGCTCTTCGTAGGATAACTCTCGTCTTTCATATCGGAGTGCTTGGGCAAACGGGGTACTTGCCGCCTGCCGCTCGAACAGGTGGTGGGCGCCGGCCTGAGTCAACCGGACATCGGTAGCGTTCCACTCGGCACGGATGCTTTGCTCACGCGGCGTCAGCATCGGCATCCTGTCCAACACGACATCAGGTTGATGCACGGCGCCTAGCAATAAGGCTTGGTAATGCTCCACCAAATAAGCGATGCTCTCGTGGTCCCACAGATCGGTGTTGTACCAACACACCGCGCGCAAAGACCCGTCCACTTCTTCAACCACAAAGTCGAGGTCGAACTTGACGGTATGCTGTTCCAATGGATAAGAATCGAGCAGCAGGCCCGACAGATCGAGCTTGGCGCCGGCCAAGCCCATCCGTGCAGCCGCCACGCCCTGTATGTGTGCCAGTTGCGATTTTTGATATGTAAACGCCACCTGAAATACCGGACTGCGGCTCAGGTCGCGCGGCAGGCCGAGCCGCTCCACCAATAAAGGAAACGGGAAATCCTGATGATCCCTTGCACCCACCAGAACTTTGCGGACTTGATGCAAGAATTGTGAAAATGGCATATCGCCGGCAAGTTGGGTGCGTAAGGCACACGGACTGGCAAAATAGCCAACGGTGCGCTCGTACCCTTGCGGCGGCCTGCCAAAGCGTGGCGAGCCAATGACCAGGTCGGACTGTCCGGTAGTTCGGTATAACAAGACGTAAAACGCGGCCAGCAGTACGGTATAAAAAGTGACGTCTTCTTGCTTGGCTAACGCGCGTACTTGCCGGGTCAGTTCTGGGCCTAGCTCAAACGCATGCCCGGCGCCGGCATGGGTCTGCACGGGAGGACGCGGACGGTCAGTCGGCAGATCCAGGCTAGGCGGCGCTGCGAGTTCGGATTGCCAGTATTTCCAATGTTCTTCACCACGGGGCGCGGTCAACATTTGATCTTGCCACGCGACGTAATCGGCATAGCTGAGTCCGCTCGGCAGTAGCGCAGCGGTTTGTCCGGTTACGTGGGCATGATAATGGAGGCCAAGCTCCTCCATCAAGATGATCAGCGACCACGTGTCCGTCGCGATATGGTGACTATTTAGCAGCAATACGTGCTCATCGTCGCCACGGGAAAAAAGTTGGCTGCGGAAGACCGGACCATTTTGCAAATCAAAGCAGACGTGCGCCTCCTCTGCCAAACACTTGTGCAATTTGCCCGCGTCCCATCCCGATGCGTCGACATGCCGAAAATTGACCTCGGCATGAGAGTGGACCAATTGGACTGGCTCGCCGTGCGGTGCAGAATAGGTGGTGCGCAACGCAGGGTGTCGATCTACCAGGTCTTGCAGGGCACCGTGCAAGGCATCGACGTCCAGTACAGTGCGAATGGTCCAGGCCATCGGCAAGCCGTATTCTGACCCCTCGGGATGCAAATTCCACAAAAACCACATCGCACGCTGACCGCGGGAGAGTGCCGCAGCGATTGGCATGATGGCCGGGTTGCTTACTGTTTCAAAGGGGCTGACATGCTCTTCCTGGCCTGAAATACCATTGCTCATGTAGTTACTTTCATACTCATTAAATGAATGATGGAGTTGATGATTACCGTGCGGGGGTGGTAGCACGGCAATTAACACGACTTAACGATGAGGTAATTGACTCAATATTGTTGCCGCGTCGTCAAAGGAGAAAGAAAGATAACAGATTGTCACTTAATTCGCGCCACTTCGATGCAAAAAACTCAACAAAGAAACGGTCTCGAATAATGAGCATTGAATAAATGCGAAAACTTCCGCATCCAGAGGAATGCGCCATCAGCTAGGCTCGGTTCACTCAATGACACAGTGCGCGACCAAGGGCGGCATCTTGCCGATGTAACACTCCAGCTTGCAATCACGTAAAGCGACGCCGGCTACTGTCATGCGGTCGAAACGGCCCGGATGTTCGGTCCAGGATTCATCAACAACTTGATATGCAGACATCGGCCATCAACCAAGTACCCCATAGCATGCGGAATGTCGAATATTTCAACCACGTCATTGGCCCCAGCGATGAGATGGAACGCTCAGTGGCAATATGGGTGTCGTTAGAGGCAACAGAAGGAAGTAACGGGCGCTTTGAGAATTATTTTTTAGCCTGCATGGCATTGGCAAAAATTGTGGCAGACAGACTGTTACCCTGTGCCGAATGCGATAGATTTGGCATGTAATGAGCGCTGCCCATTGCGATGCGATTAGCGCCTAATGTCTGCATGATTTGCCAGACATGAGGGAGTCGGCCATTCACCGGCAGACCCGGCTCAATTTTGCAATTCAAAATATTTACATTTACTGATAGGTCAGCTATGCAAATTATTAGGTACTTGTAAAGGTGTGACAGGGTTTTCTAATAGCATCGCAGTCGGTCTGGATAGCTGTATGCAACAGTGGGCTCAGCTTGGTAGCTCCAAATAAAAAGTCCGGCCTTGGCCGGACATGATTTGATTCAAGCCACTGCTTACTCCACTTCGTCTTCTTCGACTGTGGCGACCAGCTTACTGGCTTTGGCACTGTCATTAATCCTGCCCAGCGTACTGACAATTGACCGTTTTAATTTTTCCGCAGCGCCATGAATTGCCTGATGCATATTGTTTGCATGATCGCTTGCGGCAATCGGCGAATGGCCTTCTAAACGCGCTTCCATCAGACAACGATGCGCACCATTGGTGGACTTGTGATCGTTGACTTCACTAAGATGGACTTCGACACGCGTGATATGTTCACTAAGCCGGCTGAGCACATCTCTCACTACCGATTCCACGTGTTCAGTCAGCGGTTCGCGAATGGTAATGGTGTTATCCGTGTTGGTCTGAATTTGCATAATATGTACTCCTGAATGTGAATCTTGAATTTTTAAATACGGTATCGATCTGAAACGAAATCCAGCCAAAGCACTGCATAATTCATATTTAACGGTGCATGCTGTGTCTGCTGTCGAGTGGATAACAAAGCAGGCTCCTTTTCACGCGCTCCCTTCCGTTTGTATTGGAGGAAAAATACCAGCATGCCCGCACGATCAAATCTGCTCTGTTCGTTAGCGAACCCATCAAATAATTTATTGGTTTATCTTTTGGTTTGCCTAATGCGGACGATCTTTGAAAAAGATCAAACTCGATATCAAAACTCTCTGCAACACAGATTCGATAAATCTGCCTCAGCATGCCATTGCATTCATAAAAAATTCAAATTCGCTCTTGAAAACTAAAACAGCGCTCGTATATCTGAGTCAGCGGATGCTCACGGAGAGGTCCGCACCAACCTATCGCTTTACCTTAAAAGGATATCTTATGCGTACTTACGACTTCACTCCCCTGTATCGTTCCGGCGTTGGCTTTGACCGTTTGGCGCAATTGTTTGATGACGCTCAACGTGCGCAGGCTACCCCTAGCTACCCGCCATACAATATTGAACTGCTGGCCGAAAATAAGTACCGGATTACGATGGCAGTCGCAGGATTTGACCGCTCCGAAATCGATATCGAGACTGAGCGCGAAACACTGAAAATCGTCGGCCGCAAGCAAAGAACAGAACCGGAACGCACCTTCCTGCATCGCGGTATCGGCGAACGCGATTTTGAACACCGCTTTCAATTGGCGGACCATTTAAAAGTGGTCGATGCCAAGATCGATAACGGCCTGCTCTTCATCGATCTGGTGCGCGAAATTCCCGAAGCCTTGAAGCCGCGCAAAATCGTTATCAACGGCGGTGAAAACGTACATGTGCTGGAACGCCAAGTCGCCTAGTCTTAAGCCCTAGCGCCAGAAACGCGAAGGCATACACCACCATATTCGCAGCCCTTGCGTCATGCAATCGATCCATTGCAGCGCGAGGGCTGCGTCACATCTGTAGAGAAAACATTCCAATGAAAAACGTCATGAAAATTGATTTTGTATTCGACGTATCTTGTCCGTGGTGCGTGATTGGCTTGAAATCGCTGGAGCAGGCGTTAACGCGGCTGGGCGATGAAGTCACAGCTGAATTGCATTTTCAACCGTTTGAACTGAATCCAAAAATGGGGCCGCTAGGTCAAGACATTGGCGAACACTTGGCCGAAAAATATGGCGCGACCGAAGCGCAAACCCATAGCACGCGCGAAGCAATCAAGGCGCGCGGTGCGGCACTGGGTTTCATCTTCAATATGGAACAACGCGGCCGTATCTACAACACCTTCGACGCGCATCGGCTATTGCATTGGGCCGGGCTGGAAGGCAAGCAACATGCACTATCGAATGCCTTGTTTGAAGCCTATTTCAGCAACGGCGAAAACCCCGGTGATCATCAGGTACTCATCTGCGCGGCAGAAAAAATTGGCCTTGATCCGATCCGCGCCCAAGCGATTTTGTCGAGCGATACCTTCGCGTATGAAGTACGGCAAGAACAAGAGTTCTATCGTCAGCAAGGTATCAATTCCGTCCCTGCCATTATCATCAATGAACGGCATTTGATATCGGGCGGCCAACCGGTGGAAGTGTTTGAACAAGCGCTACGAAAAATTGCGGCGGACGGCTGAGCATGATTGTTCGCACAGCCAGAATTGCTAATCCCGCCTGCCTTGTTACGGTTGAAGTCCGGCTGCTGCCGGCGCCAATAAATCTGCCCGGGGGAAATCCCATCCAGGAATAAAACGCGAACATTCCCGATTCTTAAAATCGGCAAAATTGAAGCTGGAAAAATTCTTTACCATGCTTGATCCGAAGCGGCTATCCGATGCCTCGGTTTCATTCAGCGATGGCGCACGTGCAAACCGCAGCCACGCTTCGAAATGACAATTTTCATTTTTCATTTTGCGCAAGGATTCCAGGTTGCCTTGCTCCTGTGACACAAATACTATCGCTGTAGTGCCCTGCGCTTGAGACACACCTTCCGCCAAGCTGGCCGGGCATCCGGCTACCGGCAAGACTGCGGGTGCCAGACTTAACACACCACGCCGCAATGCATAAGTGCCCGCCGCATCATCGCGTTCAATTGATACGAAGGACCAGCAAAAAGGATTGGTGGGAAAGGCTGACATCGACGCATCGAGCACCTCGCTTGCCGGCGCTTGCGCTTGCAACATTTGCGCCACGCTTAGCTTGGCTTGATTCGATGCCAAGCCTTGCATGCCAACGAAACCCATACTCAGCACAATCCCGGTAATCAAGGCACTTTTACCTCGCGAATCAGACGTGCGCTGTAGCGCAACGATCGCGATTGCCAGCAATACCAGCGCGATCAAGGATGGCCACAATAAGAACCCCCTGATCGTAAAAAATACCAACACACCGAGCATCAAGCCAGCGATCAACGCTTTCAATCCCGTGCGTCGTAGCGTCATCAGTAGCGGCATACCAAACGCGATCCAAAACACCGGCTCAAGAATAAAAACCATATCACCATAAAGCCAGCGCGAATCAAATGGATGGAAGGGATGAATCCCGTACGAATTCAGGTAGTCCATCAGCAGATGGAGCACTAATCCCAGAACAACCGTGACAACCAATCCCATGCGGGCACTGCCGCTTTCGCTTAATAACTTGCGCGCGGACGGCCAGCACAACCAGAGCATCGCCCACAATAAAAACGCTTGTGGGATTGCGTACAGCAAGGTATGCGTGTGGCCGCGGTGATGCAGCAAATAGCCCAGCGGGGCCGATATCAGCGGCGTCAGAAATAAATCGAGATCGGGGAAATTGCTGGCGACCCAGCAGGCAAATAGCAATAAGCCGCGGCGGGTACTCTGACGCTCGTGATCAGGTTCCGGCGCCAAGCTGCGCTGCACCAGTTCGCCGACGGCTAGGCCGATGAGGGAGTGGGTAAGGTTATCCATAGTGATCCTGTTAATGCACCAATTGCAATTCCAAATGCTCTCTACGGCATATTTGCAGTAACACCGCTCAAATCGCGAGGGTTTGACATATCTGGGCGCATTGAGCCAAAGCCATGTTTTAGACACCTATTATACTGGCTGGTGTATTTTAAACGCCCCAATGAATTCCAGCGGGTAACGGCATATTTGGCATGATACTCCCTATTTTTATTGAATTCGCAGGGAGTGCAACGTAGCAAATAGTTGCAGCCTGGATAGTTAAAAAGTATGCAACTGACCCCGTTCCGCAACGCGCCCTACGATTGCGACTTGCTTCGGCTTCGCCAAAACCAAGTAATGTTTCAATCACACATGAAATTGGTTCTTGATAGAAACAGTCATTCCGCCCGACGGCCTACCCAGTGGCTCCCGCGGGGTCATGCTTGTAACCTTGCCCGTAAAAAATCGATCATGACACGTACCTTGTAAGGAAGGTAGGTGCGACTTGGGTAGACGACCCAAGCCGCCGTGTCGAAGGTCGTCGCCGTAGCGGCGTAACTGGGGAATAGCTGCACAAGAGAACCGTTGACCAACGCATCAGA
>JAZKIX010000070.1:14820-40719 GCA_040384645.1 Pseudomonadota bacterium
AGATTCGCGATATGCTCGCGGATGAACCGCTCGTATGCTTCGGCGAACGTGTAGCGGGGCTTGTCGCCCCACGCGAGCGCGTCGAGCCTTTCGAGCCATTGCCGATAGCGGCGCTCAGCAGTGAGCCGGCAGGAGACAGCGTCAAATCGCCCTTGATCGGCACACTGTACTCGCGGCCATCTGCATCACGAAATAACCAGCGGGTGCGGTAGGCGCGCAGGTTAAAGAGCAGCACTTTGTACTGCATCAGGTCTGCGGGCTCGCTTATCGGTGGATGTCGGACCAAGTAATCAGGGCTGGCATACACACCGTAGTGCGTGTCCATGAGTTTGGCAGTTACCAGATCGCCTTCGATCATCGGTGCCAGTCGGATTGCCAGATCGATACCCTCGGATACCAAATTCAGGTTGGTATCGCTGAACACGCATTCAACTTTCAACTCTGGATAACGATCTCGAAATGCGCCCAGTAACGGCACGATACAGACCTGTCCAAATGTGACCGACGCAGTGAGCCTCAGCAGCCCACGCGGTGCACTGCTCACTTGTGCTGCCGCTTCGCGTGCGTGCTCCAGTTCGTCAAGCAATGGCTCAATACGCGCCAGATAAATCCCGCCCGCTTCAGTCAAGGTCATAGAGCGTGTGCTGCGCTGGAATAGACGCAAGCCCAATTCGGCTTCTAGATCGGCCACTGCCCGCGAGACCGACGACGGATCGCTATTTCGCTCTTTGGCCACCGCAGCGAAGCTACCACAGCGCGCGACAGCGACCAGCAACGTTAGGCTTTCAAGGTTCATTCATGAATTATCCGCACGAATGAAGTGCACATCAACCTATTTATCTATAAATTTATCATCATTAATATGTGCGCTAAGCACAACACTAAATGGTCGTTGGCGAATACCCCCTGACTTTTAATTTCTAAGGCAACTGATCATGACCACCTTCATTTCCTACACTCTCGACAATGCCCCGGAAGCGTCAAAATCCAAACTCGCCGAGGTCGCCAAGGCGTGGAGCTTCGTTCCGAAGCTCCACGGCAATCTGGCGGAAAGCCCGCTAGCGCTAACCGCCTATGACACGCTCTTTGGTCTGGTCGCCATGCAGTCGACCCTGACGCCAATCGAGCAGCAGGTGGCATACCAAGCGATCAACGTATTCCATCAATGTGAATATTGCACGGCTGGTCACACCTATCTTTCACGGTCTGTGAAGATGGATGAGGCTACCATTGCCGCTCTACGCACCGGCACGCTAATTGCCGACGCCAAGCTACAGGCGTTGCACACGTTTACCCAAGCCGTGGTGCGCGAGCGTGGATTTGTCAGTGATGCAGGGGTTGACGCGTTCATCGCTGCAGGCTTCACCAAGGCCCAGGTGCTCGAAGTCGTAACGATTGTCGCCACCAAAACCATTTCTAACTACACCAATCACCTGACGAAGACGCCGAGAGAAGCATTCATGGCGGATCCAGCACTGGGTTGGGTCGCGCCGCGCAATCGCGCAAAGGCGACTTGAAGCAGACACGCAGCTCAAACCTGGCATGGAGCCCGGTTTGTTGAAGCTATCCCGGTAGTTCAGTGTGCCTGCTAATGGTGCCTGAACCCCCTATTTTTCGACGGAAAATTTATGAAACGAATTGCATTTCTAGGTATGGGCGCCATGGGTTCGCGCATGGCTGTACACCTCATCAAAGCGGCTACCACGTCACAGTATGGAATCGCGATCCGGTCAAGGCTGCACCGCTAATTCACCAAGGCGCATTACTCGCCGATACACCCCGCGCCGCGGCTCAGGATGCTGATTTCGTGTTCAGTATGGTCCGGGACGATTGCGCGGCTCATGAAGTCTGGCTGGATGACCAAACTGGGGCGGTGGCCGCACTCAAGCCCGGCGCGATCGCGATCGAATGCTCTACCACTACGCCCGCCTGGGTGAAGCAGCTTGCCCAATTTGTTCACGCTCGCGGCGCACAGTTGCTGGATGCCCCGGTGGCCGGCTCACGGCCGCAAGCGGACGCAGCTCAACTCATATTTATGGTCGGCGGAGAGCAAAGCGCTTTTGAACAAGCTTGCCCCATTCTGAGCACAATGGCAGCGAAAGTTATGCATGTAGGCGCTGTCAGCCAAGGTGCAATCCTCAAGCTCGCGGTCAATACGCTATTTGCGGCGCAAGTTCAAAGTATGGCCGAACTATTAGGTTTTCTCGTCCGCAACGGGTACGTGGCCGAAAACGCGGCCGAATTGCTAAGTCAATTCCCGATAGTAGCGCCACCGATTGCAGGCGTGGCGAAGACGATGGCAACGAAGCACACTGCGCCAATGTTCACGATTGACCTTATCGAAAAAGACTTGGGTTACATAATCGCCACGGCTCACTCTAGCGGCTCTGAGTTGCCAGGTGCTGCAACTACGAGGTCGGCTTTCCAACGTGCGCAGAACGTAGGGCTAGGAAGCGCAAACTTCAGTAGCCTGGCGGCGGTATTCGCGTAAGCATATGCCTGTATCAATGCACATATGATGGGCGCAAGTTATTTTCCTCTTAGTTTGAGCTACACCCTATCCTGATGTAAGAATGGCCGAGATTGATCAGTCAGGATAGTCTTGTTGGGGAAGCAGGGTGCAGTCCGAATGTACTTAAAACAGACCCATGTCCCTCATTGCATCAGTCCTTTCCGTTCGCATATCCATTGCCATCGTATGCAATTGCACTGACTTTTCCTTGATCAAACGTAATCCGGCAATCAGGGCCATCAGGCGTCATATCAGCAATAATAATTGCATGGTCCGATTGCGGCAGTCGGGTGTATCGCAGACCAGGTCGTTTCGCTTTAGTGACCAACGCATCTTCTGTTTGGCCAAGCGCTTGCTGCGTACATAAGGTGGCCACAAACCGCCAACTATCTACTATTTCATAAATAAAGTTACCGCCCCATAAAACGATGGCAATCCCAAGCAACCATCCCAAACTTTTCTTATGGCGCGCACTGATCATCATAGCTTGCATCCCTAGCTCCCGTGAGACCAGCCGCTAGCTGGGTAAATGTGAGTGGCGACTTGCGAAAATCAAACGTACCCACCCCTGGGATGGTGATAGATGAGTTGAATAAGGCGTTGTAGTCCCAGATAAATGCCTTACCAATAAAATACAGATATGTTAACAACACCATTGACGCACGGTTCCGACTGCCACTGCATACTTGATCGTATGCGAAAAGCATATGTTCTGCGTTGCGTACCACTTCTGAATAACCGCCTCCGCGCTCTGAGGCAGTTCGATCTGAGCGAATTTTCTCCCAGGCTCCCGCGCCATATGCGAGGCGATATTGCGATGCCAAGTGCATATAGGATCCATTGGTCCCACCAGCGATCTTATAAGCAGCAGCTCCTGTTTTTGGATCCAGAACGACATAGCCATTGCCTACCCAACCTTCTACACGGATGTCTTTTTCATGGACTATCGCTTCCATGCCAGCTGCCAATCCATTGAAAATTTCAGCCTTGACATCTTGTTCAATTTGAAGACTGTTCAAGATAGTATTGTGAAGACTGCTATTGGCTGCATTCAGGGTGTAAATTTTCTGACCTTGATTTGACGCCAACGCAAGCAACTTGACTGCACTGACGCCTTGCGGTTGAGAAGCGTCGTTGGGCGCCAATTCCGCATTTCCAAATAGAAACTGGGGTATCAGATGCTCCGCTGCAGAACCGGCACTACCAATGTGCCGCATGTAGTTTGTACGTTGCGCCCGATTGCTATCCTTTGCTTCAACCTGTTGGACCAGGTACTTTACATCCATCGCCACGCCGTCAAACGAGACGCTGCGTACCACTCCAAAAAAATAATGCGGTGACGCCGTTGAAAAGAACCGGCCATAACTCGGTGAACGGTAATTGACCACTTGATTGTCGACTCGCGCCATGGCCATATCATTGCTGTCTACATGCGCAAAGTAGCCCAACATACCTGCTTGCAAGACATCCCCGGTCAAATCATCTTTTTCGAGGTCATTAACCGGCGTTAGGTCGCTTGGATTTTTCTGGTACTGCGCCAGCTTGCTGCCCGTAGCGCCTAACTTTGCTTGATGTTTTTTCAATGAAGCAATGACTATCCCTTGCAGGTTAAGCCCGATTGCGTTGTACTCTCCGACCGTGATGTCGGCGTCGTCACCACCACTCCACGTACCAAGTCCTGGATTGAAATAGAGACTTTCTTGCTTGAGCATGCTGCCCATCGTGAAACTTTCAGCCGTCTGTGCCACAACCAGCCCCTCAACCCGAAACTCTGCTTTCACGCGCAATAGATAACCCGGCAAAGATTTTGGCAATTCGCTTGGCTGAATCGGCGTGCCATCGGCATGGGGCTTTGGCAAATAACTGTTGATCAAGTCCTGATCCACCTTGCTCGCGGCAACAAAACTCAAGGTGATTTTCTTGCCTGCCAACTTGGCTGTGTTTTGCTTAATTTCAATCATCGGCGTACTGCCATCACTGATGCCATCAGCTGCATAGATATTGGTCTTAAATTTCCACCGCAGATGGTCCGGCAAGCTCTGGAAAGTATTCGCTTTTGCGACAGTTTTGTAAGGTAAGGTCCCCATCAAGATGACGTGTTTTTCCGTTTTGATGGTTTGTGCGCCAAGCACATCGTTAGTCGTGGCGTTGGTCTTTTGATTGTCGATGTAAGTGATGACCTGATTCTGATAAATCGTCATCTGTTCTTGCAAATTGGCTTGATTAAGATTTTGGACATATCCGCCAGCTTCATTGACGGTGGCGCCTTGCTTAATCTGCTCCAGTAACGTTTTGCTGTCGATAGCAACATGGCTATTGATATCCATGCCTTGGCTGAACTGGTATTGCTTGAAACTGGCATCGACCGCTACCCAGGCATCCGGCGTCTTGTTAACTGCACCCCGGCTGGGGGTGTAATCAACATAGGCTTCGACCCAGACATGCTCCATCCGAATATTCTTGATTGTCCCGCCACTGATGACGCCGACATTGGGAATACCGCCCTGGCCTAGCAGACTTTGCGCCGCGTCTGCTTTGGTGACGCCACCAACCCAGTTGTTGACTTTGTCAACCGGCACTTCAATGGTGCCGTAGACATAACGCGCCGGAATCCCTGCCGCCCGATACAGGGCGATCAGCAGGCTGGCAGTGTCAAAGGCATTGCCGCGTTTGTTTAGCAGGGTCAGCTCGCTGCCTTGGATGCTGCCGTAACTGGGGATAAAGGCGATGTTATTGCGCACCCAGTTGTAAATTTTGACTGGATTATTGCCCAATTGCGTGGCTTGATCCCGGATGACTTTGGTCATCTGAATATCATCCGTCTCAGCCAGATCGGCGGCGTTCGGGATCGGCGGCAATGTTGCCGTTGCAGCAGCTTGTGCCACTTTTGTTGTGTCGGTAATGGCATCTGCAAAGTCGACTTTGGCGCCTTGCGGTGCAAACAAGCCGGCCTGGAAGTCGGCCTTGCTGGTAAAGGGTTCGCGTACTTTACTATCGGGCGTCCTGAAAGCGAGTCTGTTCGGATTGGTGTACTGGTGCGGCCTGGCATTAGGATATTGCGCCATGAAGCGACCGAGTCCTTCCAGCGCATTTTGACGTTGGCCGCTATCCCTGCTGCCAGTGGCTTTATCAAGTTCGCTGCTGAGACTTTGGAACTGGCCTTTGCGACTTTGGTATTGGATGACGGCAGCGCGGTGACGGTCCAGAATTTCTTGCGGTAATTTGGCCTCGATCAGTTGCTGTTCAGTGTCGTTAAAACTGTGGTCGATATCGGCATACAGGCGGTTGATCGCGCTGGTGTCGCTGCGGATACGGTCGACTTTGCTTTGGGTGGCGCTATCCGAGAGCGCAGAAGTACGAATTCCTGCCCCGCTATCGCGCGATGCGATGAGCGCAGATGCGGGCAAGGCCGCCGCAGGCACTACGGCTTTTAATTGTTCGTGAATGTCATTGAGCAGCTTGCCCATTTGTTCATCGCTGCTGAGGCTACTGTCTTGACTGGTCTCGCCCGCCAGTTTGTTGATGTAACGCTTCGCGTTGCCAATTATCCCCAGATCTTTTTGCTTGGGCAGCAAGCCAGCTTTTTCGACGACATCATGCACTTGCGCCGCAGCGGTAAGCGGATAGAACGTCAGGCTGCTAAAGGTAACGAGCAATAGGGAAGCGATGCCGCGTTGAAATCCGTGGTGATAGAACATGATGAGTTTCCTGATTTTCTAAGTGATGCGTATTCTGTATTGGTGACAGGCAGGGCGATTGCCATCCATCGCCCTGCCCCATGACCGTTTTAACTGTGCTGTAGCGCCCTGTGCCTGCGGCTGAAGTGATAGCGACCCATGCCACAAGCCAGCACCAACAGACTGAGCAATCCCAGCATCATTTCCGACAGCGTCGGGATGTCGTGTACCACGCTGGCGCCAGCAATGACGATGGTGACTGTGGCGTTGCCCGTCATTTGGCCGTCGCTGGCGGCGTAGTTGAAGCTATCGCTACCGCTGTAGCCGGGCGCGGGAACGTAGGTAAAGCTGCCATTGGGGTTGAGACTGACCTGTCCATGCGCTGGCTGACTCATGACTTGGGCGGTCAAGGGGTCATTGTCATCGTCGGAGTCGTTGGCGAGCAAGCCATTCAACGCACCGATCGTGATGCTTTGATTGACGCTGGTGCTGTAGTGATCGCCATTGGCAACCGGCGCCACTTGCGCCACCAGCGCGAAGCTGTCTTGCGCCAGCGTGAGGGTGTTGCCATTGACCAGCGCCGAGAGTACCGCGACATAGGTCGTGCCGGCGCTGCCGGTAGTACGCCACTGCGTGGTTTTGCTGTCGCGCGCGGCGGCATTCAAGGTTTGCGTGTAAGGGTATTCGGCCATCACGGTCTGGGTCGCCGGATCGACGATGCTGATCTTGAGCGGCAAGTCGTTCAGGCTGGCGTTGCCCTGATTGGTGGCACTGGCGGCGAACGAAGCCATAGCACCGGCCCGTACCAGATGTGGGGTCGCACTGATGGTGCCGGTCAGGCCAAAGCCATTGGCAGAGCCGGATTGCACTTCGTAGCTGGTCTCAGGCTGGTCAATGATGTGGCCGCTACTATCGCTGAGGATTTGTGTAACGGTGTAAATGCCTGCAGGCAGATTACGCAATGCTTGCGGCGCGCTGTAGTCGCGGCTAGCGCCGGGCAACAACTGCGGTACTGGATGGCCATAGCTAAATTGCAGCGTACCAGCGGCGTTATACACCTTGACCATCAGGGTCAGGTTTTCCAGCACGATATTGTCGGACTGGTTGGTGGCGCGGGAGCGGATCAGCACACGGTCGCTGGCATTGTAATTTGTGCGGTCGGTTGCCACCGTGGATTTGGCACTGGCGTCGACATTGCTCGGCAATACATTAAAGCTGGCCTGTGCCCGAGCCAAGTCGCCATCATTGCCAAGCAATACCGCTTTGACGGTGTATTGGGCAGGGACGATGGTGCCGATGCCGAACGGCGCGTTGACTGGCACACTGCCTGCCGCCGCAATGGTGACACCTTGCTGGGTGACGCTGCCGACCAGGACATTATGACTGTCGAAGACCTGCACCTTGAGGGTGCCGGTGACTTGTTCGGTATGTGCATTGTTGAGTACGGTAGCCACTTGCGCGGTGTCATTCGCCGGATAGTCGGCTTTGTCGGTAGCTACTGCCAAAGCAACCAGATTGGCGGCGCGCACGGTCGGAATCGCCAGCGGCACGGTGACATCGCCAGTTGCGAACGAGTTTTGGAAGCTGATGAATCCGGCGTCGATGGCCTTGCGTTCTTCACCTAAGGTGACGCCTGCTTGCGATGCGTCGAAGCAGACTTGGCTGCCTTGGGCGGTGACATCGCGCAGGCTCCAGACGTACTCGGTACGGCCATCCGCGTGTGGCACGATGGCGCTCGGCGGCTTGCTGCTGCCGCTGAAGGTTTGACCAGGCTTTGCCATCAAATGTGCTTGCACACCAATCGCGCCGCAGGTCACAGGCACTTGCCAGATGCGGCGATCATTGTCGTTCCACATCAAAATGCGATTGCTGAAGCGGTCAAACGCGAGATAGTCAACGTCCCCCAGTGTCGGATCAATATTTTGCGTGTCAAACAACAAGGCTGTTTTACCGGTGCGCGGCACCACTTGAGCCAGCGAATGCTCCTCACCGCTCTGTCCGATTTTTGCCCATTGGTAAGGCGCGATATAAAAATTGTCCGCGCAATCGGCAGCGATATTAGGATAACCATCGCCCTCAAATGTCGGCGAATCTACTCCGTTACCGCCAGAAAACACGTTCACGCTCGAGCCATCCGGCTTGATCATGCTGACAAAATCGCTTTCGTTTTGTACATAAATATTGTCGCGCCCATCGATGGCGATACCCCTCGGGCTGGGCAGGCCCGATGTGGTTACCGTTGTCACCACGCCTTGTTTATCGACCTTGAGCAATTTGCCGGGTGAACCGACCAATATTTCATCGCGGCTGTTCACTGCTACGCCGTTGGCGGTAGTCACACCAAGGTCCGCTACCACCGTTTTCGTGCCTAGCAAATCAATTCGGATCAGCTGATAACGGCTAGTCGAAGGATTTTTCGAAGCGACATAAAAATTTTGCTGGCTATCCGTTGCCAAGCCGAACGCCAATGACATGCCATTGGCAATGACCGTGCTTTGTCCACTCGAGTTAGTGCGATACAGCGTGGTGGTATCTGTCACATACAGGTTACCCGCCCGGTCGCCGGCCATGCCGCTTGGCACACCGCTTTGGCTGACAGGACGAACCTGGCCCATTTCGACCCGTGAAATCGAGGTAAAGTCAGCGCCCTTCAGGTCAAGGCACATATTGAGCTGGCTATTGCCAGGCGGAATTTCTGCCTTGGCTGCAGTCAGCAAACTGTCCGCATTGGAACCAACGTGGATGAAATTGACCGACTTGCCGGCAACGCCATCGCGCCAGACTTCAACTTTGAAGTCACCACCGTAAGGCGCCAGCCAGGTACCGAAATCAAAGTGCGTGTAGGCGTCAGTTGCTGCCATCGAATTCATCGCAACTGTCGATTGCTTCACCACAGTGCCGGCGACCGGCGGGGTGACCGGCTGCGTGATAGCTATTTCAAAAACGCTGCCAGCTTGATCCGCAGGATTATTGGCCAGGAAATAAAGTTTGCCATTGGCAGATGCAGCGGTACCGGTTAGCGCCCATTGGTTGACCAAAGGACTGATCTTCAAATCCGTTACCGTTCCATCCAAAGCGACACGGCTGGCAATACCGCCATTACCGGCAACCGTAAACTCGGCACCGCTCGTGACATCCATGGCGTTCATGCCGGCTGGCACGGTCGCGATGGTATCGAGCTTGCCGGTACTGTATTTCAGCAGCGTGTTGTTACCTTGATTGAGCACGTACAAATCACCGTTGTCGGCTGCGCGCAGCGCGACCGGTGTTGCGAAACCGGCGGCAAACACATCCCAGGAACTCGTATTCCCCACGGTATTGAGTTTGCGCAATTGCCCCTTGCTCTGATCGACCACCAGCACCGCAGTACCGTCAGAAATAATGCCCTTGAAACCGCCATCCGATGTAATTAACGTCGCTATGCCGGTAGTAGCGATACGGTCAACACCGCCTGACCTAGTCACAAGCAATTTGCCATCAGCATCGAAGGCCAGATTTTGCGGATTGCTACTTTGCGCAAAAGTACTCGCCACCGAGGTCGCTAAAGAATCGAAACGGGCAATTGTGCCGCCGAGCGAATTGGCGACATACAGACGATTCGCACTGTCGAAAGCCAAACCCTGTGGCGAACGCAATCCGGCAAAATCTTTAACGATCACTTTGCTGGCATCGAGTACTACCACGCGGCTGGTGGTGCTGATGGCGACGGCGACACTGCCATCGCTATGCGCGGCGATACCTGTCAAATTGCCCGATACATTGGCATACGTGGTATAGCCGCTGCCGGTCAGACCGGTCCATTTAAGGACAACGTTACTGGTCGCACCCAGGGTATCGTTGCCGCTTTGCGCTAAATACTGTGTTGGCAAAGTGCCGGATTTTTTGATCGGGTAGCTTGCTCCAGTTATGCCATAGAGCCGGTTGCCGCCGTCGACAAAACGCAATTCACTTCCGGTCCAGACGATATCGCCTAGCGTTACAAAGCCATCAGTTTGACTGAGCAATGCACCAGCATTGGAATACACCGACAGGTTATTCGATCCGCTATCCGTGACTAACAAGTTACCTGCGCTATCGACCGCTGCGCCGCTGTTATAGCCCTTGCTTGCCAGCCAGATCGTTGTTGTGCCAGTCGCCATATCGATGCGATAGGTCTTGGTATATCCCCAGGCGACGATTTGGCCGACTCCGCTAGCACTCCAGCCATAAATATGTTCAGAGATACTGTGATTAATCTGACTAATAACCCCAACAGGCGAAACCTTGTAAAACGCGCCATTATTCAAACGGACCGCCACATTACCCGCGGCATCGCTTTGCACATCACTTGGGTAATCGGGCAGCGTTACCAGCTCAGTAAGCACACCAGCACTGTCAATTTTTTGCAGCTTTTTATTGCTGTAATCACGCACGATAATGTTGCCTGCGCTATCGACTACTACGCCATAGGGATAAAACAGCAAATTCGCTTTAACCGTGGTAACAACTCCAGCCGCACTGATGCGCAGCACGTTGTAAGAACTGAGCACGACGAAGCCACCGTTGACCGGGTCCGGTGCCCAATATGTATGGCTAAAAGGCCTCTTGTCGATCTGGACTTCGCCCGCGCTGTTACGCAATGCCAAAAAGCCCGAATTTTGAATATAAATATCGCCGTTACTGCCGGCCCGCATCACGGTTGGAGAATTAAGCAAGGACTCGATCACGCCCAGCTTGTTGCCATTGGCATCGAAATGGGCAATCCGGTCGGCATTTTTTTCGGTGACAAACACGTCACCGGCAGCGTCTACCGCCACGCCAAACGGCGTGTTCAGCCCGCTCGCAAATACCGACTTGACGCCGTTGCTGATCCGGCTAATTTTTCCGCTCGAATATTCGGCCAGCAACACATCACCATTGCCGGTAAAGGCAAAGCCACGCGGCGTACTCAATCCGCTCACGATGACACTCACATTGTCTAGCGCATCTTTTTTACGCAAGGTACCGTCATCGTTACTAATCCATAAGTTGCCAGCAGCATCGTATTTCATGCCTTGCGGGCCGTTGGCAATACCTTTGGCAAAACCTTGAACCGTGCCGTCGGGGATGACTTTGAGAATCGCATCATCGCCCGCATTGCTGACGTAGAGATTGCCTGCATTGTCGAACTTCAAGTCATACGGCTGATTAAAACCGGTGGCATACACGCTGGTTTGTCCGTTCGCTAACACCTTGATGATGTTGTTGTCGCCCGCATTGGCGACATAGAAATTACCGGCGGCATCGCGGGTGATCCCTTGCGGGTGGTTCAAGCCGGTCGCGAATGGGACGATCAAGCCATCTGCGACGGATACTTTGACCAGCGTGCCGTCGCCGGAATTGGTCACCACATAATTACCTGCGTCGTCCTTGACCATGGCCACCGGTGTGGACAAGCCATTGCGCCACAGGACAGTTTCGATACCGGCGCTATCGCGTTGCACCAGCCGCGTTTCGCCGTTGATGGCTTTGCCGCTTTCGGTACCGGTGAAAGTACCGGTCAACACCAGCGTCCCGCTCGCAGTGAAATCAAGCGCCGATATTGCGCTAAGGGTATTGACGGCGATATTGCTGACCGCGCCTTGCGGCGTGACGGTATATACCTTACCCAATGATTTAGTCGCTATCCACAGATGACCGTTCAGGTCGAGCGCCAGATCAGAATACGCAGCGACTGGCAAGCTTGCGATCACCGATTGAACACCAGCGCTACTGATTTTAACGACCTTGCCATCGCTGCCATTGACGCTGTATAAATTGCCCTCGGCATCGACAATCAATTTGGTCGCCGATTTCATTGGCACGCCACTTGCGATGTTGCGCACCACGATCTGGGCTTGGCTACTGGCACTCGCATCCGGCGTATCGAGCGTGATGCGCAATTGCAAATCGCCCGGCGCCAGAGTCTGATTGCCGTTATTGGTTAAATCCGCCGTCAATGCAATCGGCGTATTGGCACCCGCTTGCGCCAGCGGCGGATCGGCGGTGACGCCGCCGCCGAGCATGGCAGCCGCAGTCACGGCAAAACCGGCGTCGGCTTCCGCCACTGCCCGCCCGCTGCCATCGATGGCACGCGCCTTGATGCTATAGGTGCCGGCCGGCAAGCGCAGGGTATTCCAATCCAGATTCAATTCCAGCGTACTGTTGGCCGCAATCGTGACCGGGTTATTGCCAAAGGTTTTGCCCTCCCAACCAATGACTGGACTGGCAAGGTATTCGTACACGATATTGCCCTGCGCATTGAACACCAGCGCCGATACCTGTACCGATGCATTGGCGGCAGCGCTGTTGGCAAGCAACATTTCTAACGGAATCACGCCGCTCGGAGAATAGTCAGAGTCGCTGGTTGCCACCTTGATGAAGCTGATATCGGAAGTGACTGCGCTTTCTGTAAACAGTGCGATATCGGCCACCGCCGTGCCCACTTGGCTGAGTGAAACCAATTGCGACTGCGCCATATAACCGGTCGCACTGACGCTCAGGGTAAAGCTGGTGCCGCTTAAATTGGCGATACTGTATTTGCCATCAACGCCCGAATTGACTGGCGCACCCTGTCCTTGCACTTGCACCGAGGCACCGGCGATAGGCGCCCCGCTTATCGCATCAGTCACGGTGCCGCTGAGCGAAGAACTGGCTGGTAATTTGGCAAGTGCAATTTTCCCGACATTGTTGATGCCGAGTGCCGCGATACCGGATGCGCTGGCAGTCTGATAGTTGCTTGCTGACACCGTGAGCACGAATGCACCGGCATCAATCGGGCTAAATGCAAACGTCCCGCCGACACCTGTGGTTTGGCTAGCGCCGCCCAAGGACACCGTGGCGCCCACCAACGGCGTCTTGCTGACGGCATCGATCACGACGCCATTCAAGCTGGTAGTGGTCGGCAAGGTATTGCCGTTGGCAACCAGCTTGGGTGAAAAAGTGTAGTTAATGCCGGCCACAAAGGCGACATTGGCGCCGGCACTTTGGTAATTGGCAAAGCTGGCGGTGATGGTCGCCGCGCCGGGGCTCAAGCCGGCAATTTGATAGGCGCCGGTATTATCGGTTTGCGCCGAGGCGGTGCCGGTAGATACTGTGACGCCGCTCAAGGCAGTGCCGCTTTGATTGGTGACAATGCCACTTAATGCAGCGGTCAATGGCGCTGCCACCAGCGCGACATTGCCCACGTTCACGTTCTGCCCAGCCACTACCGTCAATGCGATGTCCTTGCTGGCATAGCCTAATTTGGAAAAACGCAAAGCAACTGCGCCAGGCGTCACGCTGGTCAGGGCAAAACTACCCGAAGCGTTGGAACTGGTACCGGCATCACTGCTCGCCAACACTTGCACCGCAACGCCCGCCAGCACTTGGCTATTGGCGGCATCGATCACGATGCCGTGGATGCCTGCGGTAGTCGGCTCGGGCGGCGCTTGCGTCACCGAAAACAGCGCCCGCAAGGCGACCGCGGTCAGGTAAGGATCGTTGTCCCAGCTACCATTGGGCAATTGGCTAGCGGTCAATGCATCGACCAGCGGCTGCAGGATCGCCACTTGTGAAGTTTGTCCGGTCAACGCCAATAAGGCAAAGGCATTGTCGAAGCTATTGCCATAGGCCTTTGCGCCATTGCGCTGCGCCAGCAACCACTGCTGCGCCGATGAGGTGATGGTTGCGGTGCTGAGTTGACCCGACCAGGCCGCAGCGGCCAGCATCGAATTGGCCGTGACATACAGATTAGGACTGCCATTGACCCCGAAAGAGCCATCGACCGCTTTGCTGGCATCCAGATAAGCAATCGCTTGTGCCACTGCATTCGGATCGAAAGCCGAATTTGTCTTCTGCGCCATCAGCACAAAAGCGGTATCGAGCGCATGCGCCGCATAGGTGCTATCGCCGCCGTAACCGCCTGCACCACTTTGCCTTTGCTGCAGTAAATCGATTAGCGCCGATTGCGGCACGCCGCTATAAGCCAAAGCCCAGGCGCGGCGCGCCAGATATTCGGTACTGGTATCGGCATCTGCGGCGAGCGCGGTTTGCAAGGGCGCGAACGCTGCCGGCGGCGTCGCCAGCATTTTCAAGGTGTAAAGCGCTTCGCTGCGCGCCTGTAGCGGCGTCGCGATGGAAGTCGCTTCAGCGGCAAGACTGCCATTAGCTTGCACCTGGTTTTGCAACCATCCCAGGCCCGACTGGACGGCAACGCTATTGGCGGCCGATGCTGGCAGCGCGCCCAGCGACAAAAATAGGGGGAAACTGAAGCGCCAAAGAGTTTGCCTGACAGTACGCCAAGAGCGGGGCTGAAGTTGGGTCAAACGATAAAAAAGGATTGCGTACACGGACGCCAAGAATGTAAAACACCACATCACTGCACTTGAAAATACCTGCACAAACTTCTCCCTTAATACCACTTGCCGTGACGATGCGGTAACACACCACATGTTGCACACCGCATCATTCTCAGTTAAATGTACGAATAACAATTTTTAAGCCGCGAATGGTATCTCAAAAACAATTGATAACCAATCATTATTAGCGCATAACACTTGTTGTTGATCATTCATCATAGGGAATGTGATAACGCAGGGCATTGACTTCCATCAAGCCGCAAGGCTAGGCCTCCAAGGCTAAAAACCTTGCGTTAAAGAAACTAAAGTCACCATGGATTGGTAGGGCAATCGGCAGCAATTTCCCGGTAAAAATCGCTACAAACATGATGGATATGGGGGGTATATGTCAAAAACATGTCTTAGCCGCACGTCTTTAAAGCACAAAAAATAATACATACCGGAGTATTATTTATAGAAAAAACGCCGACCACAGAGATGGGCGGCGCTGAGGAAGGGCCATTGCGGCCCAAAATACATCCGTTTAGTCGAACACCGCCGGCGATTCAGCCTTGCGCAACAATACCGCCGAAGCGCCGCGGCCATCGGCCTTGCGTACCATCAGGTCGGTTTCGCTACCGGGGGTTTCAATCGAGCCGCTGGTCGACACCGCATAAGCGATCGTGTCGTTATCGAGCCATTCGATCTGATCGTCGACGCTGCGTGTTTCCTTCATGACCCATTCACGCCCGCTGGCCAATTCATAGATCGCCGGCGACCAGCCGCCGGTGGGGATGCGCCGTTTGAATGCGATCCGAGTGCCATCGGGAGAAAAAGAGGGACATTCCATGTGCTGGCGCAACAGGGTCAAGGTCTTGGCTTGGGCATCGCCTTGCACCAGGAATACATCGCCGCCCGCGCCAACGGTAGCCATGAAACGGGTAGGCAATTTTGGATCGAAACTGACGCCCCACACATTGATCCGCTTGCTGGACAACTTCAAGCTGGCAGTTTCAACCACTTTGAAGGTCGAGATATCGGCCACCAGACGTTTGCGCGTGGCATCGATCAAATAGGTACGGGTAGAAAATTCAGTTCCCGTATAAGTGTGCCCGCTGCTAAAACCGGTAAAAGCTGCCAACGTCCCATCACGCGATATGCGCAGCCGGCTCGCCAACAACACATTCGGGAAGTGCAAGGTGCTCTGCACCACGCCGTCCCGGCTTGCCAAATCCAGCTTCAAACCCTGACCGGCGACAGCCCGCAAACACCCCAGCACGCCATTACCGTAATGCACCCGGTCACAGCGCAAGCCAAGCGATTGGCTCAAGCTGCCGGATGCCGTATTCACGATATCGATGCGCCCGGCTTCGGCGCCCTCGCCTGATACCCGCAGCAGCAAACGTTTGGCCGGATCGCTCGCTGCGGCCGCGTTCGGCACGACGTAATTGAAACCAGCCAGCACGCATACCAGCGTCAATACCGGGGCAAATATTTTCATTCGAGCACCACATTCATTATTAATAAACCAGTCATCACGAGTGCAACGCTGCGCCTGATTTCAAGCCATCAAAAGGATTGAACCACCAAAATAGCGTCAATCCACACAGCAATGCCAGCGCAAAAATAGCCGACGCCCAGGCAATATCCACCTTGTCCCACAACAGGCCGAACAGCGCCGACGACACCAACTTCATCAAGCCGATGCTGGCAGCGAACAGTGCCAGGCTCAGGCTGCGCGACCTGACCGGCACCACCCGCGACACCGACGCCATCAAGACGCCATCGGTCGCGGCAAAGAAGCAACCCAATAACACCACCAGCGCCAATGCCAACCACGCCGAACTGCCTCCACCTGCCAGACCCGACCATGCCAGCAAGCCATACATCGGCAACAGCAAGCAATGCGCAACGCAAAATACCCGTGTCGCGCCAAAGCGATCCGCCACCCTGCCCATCGGCACCGCCATCAATAAAAAAATAATCGCCGTCGCAACCGGCAACAAAGGCTGCAAATAAGGTTCCAGCGCCAGACTGCGTTGCAAATGCGCGTACATCATGCCTTCGCTCACGGTAAACACGGTGAGCAGCATCGCCAGTCCCAGCAAAGGCACACTGGCTGGCGGCAAACATTGCCGGAGCCGCACTGCCCAAGGCTGTGGCAAGGGTGGCGTACTGCCAACTACAGTGGCATCGGGCCGGCGCACAAAAAAGAAAAAAACCAGCAAACCAGCCACAGAAGCGAGCAGCGATAAGCCAAAGATCCACCGGTAACCATCGGGCAAAATCCACAACACCAGCGCCGCAATCAGCGGGCCCACCACCGCGCCAAAGCCATCCATCGCCCGATGCACGCCAAATGCCAAACCCAACTTGGCCGGCGGCACACTGGCAGCGAGCATCGCATCGCGCGGCGCCACCCGCAATCCCTTGCCAAAACGATCCAGCACCAAACTGCCAGCCACTACAGCAAAAGCGCCGCTGCTCAAGAAACCGATCCTGGCCACGGCGGACAGTAAATAGCCTAGACCCGCCACCAATTTGGTCCGTCCACTGCCATAACTGAGCAAACCGCCCAACAGCACTGCCGCCACCGTCGCCCCGCCACGAAACAAGCCATCCATCAAACCATATTGGCTTGGCGACAAGCGCAAGCCCAACATTAAATACACCGGCAAGATGCTGGCGACCATTTCAGTCGAAATATCGGTCAACAGGCTGGTGCCGCCGAGCGCATATACAGTGCCTGGCAATGGCGCCGAAGCCGCATCCGTTGCAGTCGGCCGGTGCGTACGCCATTGGCGAAAAATTTCCGCGATATACATGAAAAGATAGGGTGAAGACGATGTGAAACAAAGAGGGTTTTGCCGATTCATCGATCGGGCGCTGCATTATTACTGCGAACTGAAAAAGTTGCAAGTTACGCAAGATAGGAGGCCCGCTGCATTGCTTGAATGCGATACTGGACAGCACCTACAGTGGATTTTCAAACAATTGCACAGCCAAATCATGGCATCGTTGGCGGCGGCGCTATGCACGGCCCCGCCAACGATGCCAGCGTATGTCACACCAGCGCCGGCAAACTCACTTCCTCATGCTGGTTGCCATTGCTGGAACGCGGCTCCAATCGGCGGTCGCGGGCGTTGCGCCAATCTTTATTGCCTTGCTCGGAAATATGGTGCATTTCGCCGGCGCGGTTGACGCTGTAATCCTTGCACACGATCATTTCTTCCAGCGCTACGCCGGGCAGGACGCGGGTGTATTCGAATAGGACGCTGCGCACGATTTCGGCGCCGCTACAGATATGGCTGCCGTGGCCGATCCAGGTTGGGCCGACGATCTTGCAGCCGGCTTCGATGTGGGTGCCGGAGCCGATATAGACCGGGCCTTCGATGACGGTGCCTTCGCGCTCGATGCGGGTGTTCAGGCCGACCCAGACGCCGTCGGCGATTTGCTGACCCGGCACATCCATCTCAGGCACTTCGCCGCGCATGACTTTTTGCAATACCGACCAGAAATCGGGCACGGTGCCGATATCGATCCAGTTGAAAAAGCGGTTTTGCGCATAAAACGGCATGCCGCGCTCGGCCATCAGGGGGAATAGCTCGGAGCCGATATCGAAGCTGACGCCGGAGGGGATCAGGTCAATCACTTGCGGCTCAAAGATGTAAATGCCGGCACTGACGAAATTGGATTTGGCATCTTCGCGCCGCGGTTTCTCCTGGAATGAGAGAATTTTGCCATCCTCATTGGTGACGACCACGCCGTATTCGCTGACCTTATCCCAAGGTACTTCCTTGGTGATGATGCTGGCCATTGCGCCCTTGGTCTGGTGCTCCCACAGGGCGGCGCCGATATCGAGATCGATCAGGGCGTCGCCGCACAGGACGATCACGGTTTCGTCAAAAAAAGCGCCAAACTCCTGAATCTTCTTGATGCCGCCGGCCGAACCTAGGGGCTTGGGAATGACTGCGCCTTCATCGTCGATATAGCCTTCAAACGAATAGCCGATCTGGACACCTAATTGATGGCCGTCGCCAAAATATTCTTCAATTTTTTCATGCAGGTAACTGACGTTGACCATGATTTCCGTGACGCCGAATTTGGCCAGATGTTCGATCAGGTAGGCCATCACCGGCTTGCCACAAATGGGGATCATCGGCTTGGGCAAATCGTAGGTCAATGGTCGAACACGGGTTCCTTTACCGGCGGCAAGAATCATCGCTTTCATAGTTTCCTCTTAGTTGTTGTGCTGCACATTGCGCAGCTTATTGAACAGCAAATTGGGGGGCAAATCGACGAATAAATGACAGCGCAGTCCACCTCTGGCGGCAGGCTGCTAGCAGGCTGTTATTAAGAAATCCATTCTGCCACTGCCGCGCAGCCATTCTCTGTTTGGTAGCGCACAGACCCCAGACTTATTCGAGCGCAATCTGACGGTACGCAAACAAATGCTGTCTTTGGCAAAACAAGAGCGTCGTTGGTAGCGGCCGGGCTGCGGTCATTTCATTCTTTAAGCGGTCTTGGTTCGGCGGGACGAGGCGCTTAGTGGATCACTCATTGGATTATTTAAAAAGGAAAAATATGTTTATCCAAATACCATTTATCCGGGGCATCCAACGCATTTCCAATGCCCTGCAAAATCGCAAACGCCTTATCGTCAACGATGAGCCCCGCTTCGAAATCGAATTAATGCCCGCCACGTCGATCCATCCCCAGACTCGCCGCCCGGATGCAGGGTTTACGGTTATTTTGGACATGCGCAAGCAGCCGCGGCAGGGTCGCTCATGGTTTGGACGTAGCGGCTGGAAGCTGGAAGCGACCCGTTCCAATCTTGGGTGAACTTGGATGAGGGATTAAATTGCCCGGCCAACTGCAACAACGGCAGAACGTTGCGCGCCGCGCCGGGTCATATGCACTCCATTCGGGGCGAGCAACAGCGTTGACCTTGAGCTAGACCCCATCCTAAGAATTTGATTATTGATATTGCAATCTTCAACTCACGCAATACAATGATTTATCGGGAGTATAAGATAAAACACGTGCTTACCCGCACGGTTTTATTTGGCATTTTAAAATACTAGGTGGAGTATATTTCTCCTACCGGGACACTTTTTAGCCTTTCTGCAAGTCCGCTTCCCTGCGCATACAAGCGGATCGGATTGCAGCCGTTGACCGTACTTGCACCACTTGCACGGCTACCTGCACTGCTCATCGCATTGCCAACAGCATTGCAAACCGCACTGCAAACAATAGAGGGCTTCCCCTTGAACGCATTAACTCAAACCTTTAATTTCCAATTCGCGAGCCTTAAAAATTCGCTGCAACGCATGGTGGTGCCAAAGCCGGGCAGCGACGACAAAGCACCATTGCGTGCCGCCTTGTTCAGCGCGGCGCAGATGGAACAACATGGCGCCAGTCTGGCCGCGCATCATGTCTTGAGCCACGGTCGCGGCCGCGACACCTTGCTGGCCCGGCTGGCCGACAATGAAGAAGTCATCGCCCGCGCCTGCAGCGTGCTGACCGCCGCCGTCAAATCCAAGCAAGAAATCACGCCGGCGGCCGAATGGCTGCTCGACAATTACTACCTCATCGAAGAACAAATCCGCACTGCCAAACGGCATTTGCCCAAAGACTACAGCAAGGAACTGCCGCGCCTTGCCAGCGGTGCATCGGCTGGACAACCACGGGTATATGACATTGCGCTGGAAATTATTTCGCACGGCGATGGCCGGGTCGATCCCGAAAGCCTGAGCCGCTTCATGGTCGCCTATCAACAGGTGACGCCGCTCAAGCTGGGCGAATTGTGGGCCATCCCGATCATGTTGCGGCTAGCCCTGATTGAAAATTTGCGGCGGGTCGCGGCGCACCTGATCGAGGGCCGCTCACAATGCGACCTGGCCTGCAACTGGGCCGATGCCATGACCGAAACTGCCGAGCACAGTCCCGGCAACCTGATCTTGCTGGTGGCCGATATGGCGCGCTCCAGTCCGCCGATGGAAAGCACTTTTGTGGCCGAACTGGCGCGCCGCCTGCAAGGCCGGAGTCCAGCCCTGACCTTGCCGCTGACCTGGATGTCGCACCATTTATTCGAATCCGGCCAAACCGTCGAGCAATTGGTGCAATCGGAAATCGGCCAGCAAGCGGCCGAGCAAGTCTCGATTAGCAATAGCATCGGCAGCCTGCGCCTGCTAGGCATCACCGACTGGCGCGAGTTTGTCGAAACCCAGAGCGCGGTGGAACACACCCTGTGCCAAAGTCCCGACGGCAATTACCTGAATATGGACTTTGCCACGCGCGACCAATACCGCCATGCAGTCGAAAAGATTGCCCGTTGCAGCCATTTATCCGAATCGGAAGTCGCCACTAAGGCGCTGCAACTGGCAGCGCTGGGCGAAGCCAATGAACCGACCGACTGGCGCAAGTCGCACATCGGGTTTTACTTGATCGGCGGCGGCCGCCAGATGCTGGAGCGTGCGGTCGATGCCCATTCCTCGCCATGGGTCGCATTCCAGACCAAATGCCGCAATGCGCCGCTGGGCAATTACCTTGGTGCCATCTTTGGCCTGACCGCGATATTTAGCGCGGCGCTAACGGCCAAGGCGTATGCCGATCACGTCGATTACGGCTTGCTGGCGGCGCTGACGCTATTGCTCTTGCTGGGCACCAGCCAGTTGGCGGTCTCACTGGTGAACTGGCTCTCGACCTTGCTGGTGATGCCGCGCGCGCTGCCACGGCTGGACTATTCGAGCGGCATTCCCGATAGCGCCAGCACATTGGTGGTGGTGCCGACCATGCTGTTTACGGAAGACAACGTCGATGCCTTGTGCGAGGCGCAGGAAGTGCGCTTCCTGGCCAATCGCGATGCTAATTTGTGCTTTTGCCTGCTGACCGATTTTGGCGACGCCGCCAGCGAAACCATGCCAGGCGACGCCATCTTGCTGGCGCGGATCCAGCACCGGCTGGAAGAAATGAATGCCAAGTATCGCAGCGATGGCCGCGATTATTTCATGTTGATGCATCGTCCCCGGCGCTGGAACCCACAAGAAAAAATCTGGATGGGTTACGAGCGCAAACGCGGCAAATTGGCCGACCTTAATAGTTTGCTACGCTCCGGCTTGCGCGATATGTTCGCCCATACGGTCAGCGTACCGGACGACCTGTCCTTCATCCGTTATGTGATCACGCTCGATACCGATACCCAACTGCCGCGCGATGCTGCCCGGCAGTTGGTGGCCACCATGGCGCATCCCTTGAACCGGGCCCGTTACGACGAACGCTTGCAGCGCATCTGCGATGGCTACGGCATTTTGCAGCCGCGCGCCGCGGTCAGCTTGCCGGGCGCGCACGCCTCGCGCTACGAGCGGCTGTTTGCGGGCGAATCGGGGATCGATCCGTATACCCGCGCTATTTCCGACGTGTATCAAGATATTTTTGAAGAAGGCTCATTTGTCGGCAAGGGCATTTACGATGTCGATGCCTTTGAACGGGTGATGAATGGCCGCTTCCCGGAAAACCAGATTCTGAGCCACGATTTGCTGGAAGGCTGTTATGCGCGTTCCGGCCTGTTGTCGGACGTGTTGCTGTACGAGGAATATCCATCCCGCTACAGCGCCGACGTCAGCCGGCGCCACCGCTGGATTCGCGGTGATTGGCAATTGCTGGGCTGGTTGTTGCCGAGCGTGCCGGGCGCATCGACCCGACAAAGCGGCACCCGCCTGAAAAATCCACTATCGGCTTTATCGCGCTGGAAATTATTCGACAACCTGCGTCGCAGCCTGGTGCCGACCGCCCTGCTATCGCTGTTGTTGCTGGGATGGTTGGTATTACCGGCGCCGTGGCTCTGGACCGCAGCGGTGCTGGCGATTCTGGCCTTGCCGACGCTTTGCATCTTGCTGGTCGATTTGCTGCGCAAGGGGCAGGACGTGCGCTTGCGGCAACATCTGAGAGCGACGCTGCGCGACAGCGGCATCCACTTTAGCCATGTGCTGTTGGGCCTGACGTTTTTGGCATATGAAACTTATTTCAGCCTTGACGCCATCGTGCGCACCCTGTGGCGGATGGGGGTAAGCCATAAATTGATGCTGGAATGGAATCCCTCACACCAAAGCAAACGCGCCTCGAACCTGACTTTTGCTGGTGCTTACAGTGCAATGTGGGTCTCACCATTGCTGGCGATCGCGACTGCATTCGGCCTGATGTGGTTGCGCCCAGAGGCGCTGGTGGTGGCGGCGCCAGTCCTGTTGCTGTGGCTAGTGGCGCCTGCGGTTGCGCGCTGGATCAGCCTGCCGCAATTGCGCCGGCTGGTGCCATTAATTGCCGGACAACCTTTGTATCTACGCCGCTTGGCACGCAAGACCTGGGGCTTTTTTGAAACCTATGTCGGCGCCGAAGACCATTGGCTACCGCCGGACAATATGCAGGAGTATCCGGTTGCAGTGGTGGCGCATCGCACCTCGCCCACCAATATCGGCTTGTCGCTGCTGGCCAATCTGACGGCTTACGACTTTGGCTACATCCCGGTCGGACAAATGCTCACGCGCTGCGACAATACCTTGCAAACCATGGCGCAACTGGCACGGCACGAAGGCCATTTTTACAATTGGTACGACACGTTGACCTTGCAGCCTTTGCACCCGATCTATATTTCGACCGTGGATAGCGGCAATTTGGCCGGCCATTTATTGACTTTGCGTCCAGGCTTGCTGGGTTTGGTGGATCAACCCATCTTGAATCCACAACAGTTCCAGGGCATCCGGGATACCTTCCTGATCCTGGCCGATGTCGCCCGCGAAACCAGCCTGGCGCCATTGGCACAGTGCAAAGCGCTGCTGGAATCGGCTTGCGACAACGCGCCCTCCAATTTGAAAGATGCTTGCAGCGTGCTGGCGCAATTGCGCCTGAGTACCAGCGCATTCGCCGCGCAACTCAAACCGAGCAGCGAACCGCTGGTGACGTGGTGGAGCACCGAACTGTCGCGTCAATGCAGTACGGCCTACGAAGAACTGGTATCGCTGGCGCCGTGGTGCGCACTGAGCCAAAGCAGCGACTGGAATATCGGCGCTTTTAATCTCGACCTGCAAAGCATCCCGACCCTGCGGTCCCTTGCAGCACTAGAACAGCGGGTACTGCAAGCGATGGAACAACATCCGGCGCCTGACGATCCACAATCCGGTTACACCAGCCTGAGCGACATGATCCGCCTGGTATTTGAAGGCAGCCGCGTCGCGGGCGCCCGTATCGCGCACATCGAACGGCTCGCCGCGCAAGCGGAGCAATTTGCCCAGATGGAATACGCGTTCCTGTTCGACCAGGCTACCAAGTTGCTGTCGATCGGCTACAACCTGAGCGAACGCCGGCTTGATAGCGGCGCCTACGATTTGCTGGCGTCGGAAGCGCGCCTGTGCAGCTTTGTCGCGATTGCGCAGGGCAAGATCCCGAAAGAAAACTGGTTCGCTCTCGGACGCCAGCAAACCGATGCCGGCGGCGGCGATCCGGTTCTGTTGTCGTGGAGCGGCTCGATGTTTGAATACCTGATGCCGCTGGTGGTGATGCCGACTTTCGACAACACCTTGCTCGACCAAACCTATCACGCTTGCGTCGAGCGCCAGATTGCCTACGGCAAACAATGCGATGTGCCATGGGGCGTGTCGGAGTCGGGTTACAACGGTTTCGATGCCCGCCTCAATTATCAATACCGCGCTTTTGGCGTACCGGGACTGGGCTTGAAACGCGGCTTGGGCGACGATTTGGTAATCGCGCCGTATGCCTCGATGATGGCCTTGATGGTGGCGCCGGAAGCGGCGTGCCTGAACCTGCAACGGCTCTCGCAGGAAGGATTCGAGGGCAAATTCGGCATGTTCGAAGCCATCGATTACAGCGCCAGCCGGTTGCCGCGCGGGCAAGACAATGCGGTGATCCGTTCTTTCATGGCGCATCACCAGGGCATGGGGCTGCTGTCACTGTCGTACCTGTTGCTGAATCGCCCGATGCAAGCACGGTTTAACGCCGACCCGCTATTCCAGGCCACCATGCTGTTGCTGCAAGAACGCATCCCGCGTGCCACTGCGATCTATACCAATACGGCGGAACTGACAGAAATCCGCACCGCCTCCAACGAACATGAAATGCCGATGCGCGTCATCAACCGCGCCGATACCCGCATCCCCGAAGTGCAACTTTTGTCCAATGGCCGCTATCACGTGATGGTCACCAATGCCGGCGGCAGTTACAGCCGCTGGCATGACTTGGCGCTGACCCGCTGGCGCGAAGACAGTACCTGCGATCACTGGGGCACTTTCTGCTATGTACGCGATCTGGAAGACGGCAGTTATTGGTCGACCGCATTCCAGCCGACCCAGACCGTGGCCAGCAGTTATGAAGTGATTTTTTCTGAAGGCCGCGCCGAATTCCGCCGCCACGATAACGAAATCGAGATGCATACCGAAATCGTGGTCTCGCCGGAAGACGATATCGAGCTACGCCGCACCCGCATCACCAACCGCTCCGGCGAAACCCGCAGGATTGAAGTCACCAGTTATGCCGAAGTGGTGCTGGCCACGCCAGCGGCCGACGCGGCGCATCCGGCATTTAGCAACCTGTTTGTACAGACTGAAATTATCCGTGACCATCACGGTATCTTGTGTACCCGGCGGCCGCGTTCGCTGGGCGACAAGATGCCGTGGATGTTCCACCTGATGGCAGTCCACGGCGCCGCCTTCGAGCAAGTGTCGTATGAAACCGACCGCATGCAATTCATCGGGCGCGGCAATAGCGTCGCCACGCCGCTAGCGATGCAGCGTAGCGGCCGCTTGTCCGACAGCGCCGGGTCGGTACTCGACCCGATCATTGCGATCCGTTATCAAATCACGCTGGAGCCGGAGCAATCGGCGGTGGTCGATATCGTCACCGGGGTCGCCGATGAGCGTGACCAAGCCTTGCACCTGATCGAAAAATACCAGGATCGCCATTTGGCCGACCGCGTGTTCGAGCTGGCCTGGACCCATAGCCAGGTCGTGCTGCGCCAACTCAATGCCAGCGAAACCGATGCCCAGTTATATGGCCGCCTAGCCAATTCGATCATCTACGCCAATCCAAGCTTGCGCGCCGATGCGGCGGTATTGATCAAGAACCATCGCGGCCAATCGGGCTTGTGGAGTTATGCGATTTCGGGCGACTTGCCGATTGTGTTGGTGCAAATCAGCGACATGGTCAATTTCGAACTGGTACGGCAACTGGTGCAAGCCCACGCCTATTGGCGCGCCAAGGGTTTGGCAGTCGATTTGGTGATCTGGAACGAAGACCACGCTGGCTACCGCCAGGTATTGCAAGAACAAATCATCGGCTTGATCGCGTCAGGCAGCGAAGCGCAAACCATCGACCGTCCGGGCGGCAT
>JAZKIX010000070.1:40729-44242 GCA_040384645.1 Pseudomonadota bacterium
TGCGGCTGGGCGAACAAATCGGGCCAGAAGACCGCGTCCTGATCCAGACCGTGGCGCGTGTCATGCTGAGCGATAAGCAAGGCACGCTAGCCGAGCAAATCAGCCGCCGCAGCTTTAACCAGCCACGCATCGCGGCGCTGGTACCGACCCGCAGCCACCAAGTGCAAAAACTGACAGCCGAAGCAACCGGCCGCGACCTGGTGCTATTCAACGGTCTGGGCGGTTTTGCGCTGGATGGCAGCGAATATGTGATCCACACCAGCGCCGCCCAAGGCACGCCGGCACCGTGGGCCAATGTATTGGCCAACCCGCGCTTCGGCACCGTCATATCAGAAAGCGGCCAAGCGTATTCATGGGGCGAAAACGCGCACGAGTTCCGCCTCACGCCGTGGAATAACGATCCGGTCAGCGATGCCAGCGGCGAAGCGTTTTACTTGCGCGATGAAGACAGTGGCCATTTCTGGTCGCCGACCGCCTTGCCTTGCCGCGGCCACGGCAATTATCAAAGCCGGCACGGTTTCGGCTACAGCGTGTTTTCGCATGTCGAGGCTGGCATCGCGTCCGAGCTATGGGTCTATGTCGCGCTGGACAGCTCAATCAAATATTCGGTCTTGAAGATCAAGAACAATTCCGGCGCAGTACGCCGCTTGTCTGCCACCGGCTATGTCGAATGGGTTTTGGGCGACCTGCGTTCAAAAACGACGATGCATGTGATTACCGAGGCCGATCCGGTCAGTGGTGCGGTATTTGCACGCAACCCTTACAACACCGAATTCGACGGCCGCATTGCCTTCTTTGGCGCCGATACCGGCAGCCGCAGCTTTACCGGCGACCGCGCCGAATTCATTGGCCGCAACGGTTCCTTGCGCAGTCCGGCCGCGATGCGCCGCATGCGCCTGGCCGGCACGGTCGGCGCCGGACTCGATCCCTGCGCCGCAGTCCAGGTACCGTTTGAACTGGCCGACGGCCAAGAGCGCGAAGTGGTCTTCATGCTGGGCGTCGCCGGGCGCCGCAGCGCCGATGTCAGCAATCTGGTGCATCGCGCCGGCAGTGCGACCGCAGCACGCGAAGCGCTGGCAGCGGTACGGCAATACTGGCAGCACACACTGGGCGCGGTGCAAGTCAAAACCCCCGATCCAGCCCTCAATATGCTGGCCAACGGCTGGCTGATGTACCAAACCATCGCTTGCCGCTTGTGGGCCCGCAGCGGCTTTTACCAATCAGGCGGCGCTTATGGCTTCCGCGACCAGTTGCAAGACATGATGGCGCTGATCCACAACCAGCCGGAACTGGTGCGCGACCACCTGATCCTGTGCGCGGCGCATCAATTCATCGACGGCGACTGGTAGGCCACGCCATGGTAATCCAGCGCTGCCGCTGGCGACGTGCCGTTATGTGATCAGTACCGGCGACACCGGCGTACTGGATCAGTCGGTGCATTTCCTGGAAGGGCGCGCGGTCAATCCGGACGAGGATTCGTATTACGACATGCCGACCATTTCGAATGAACAAGCCAGCCTGTATCAGCATTGCGTGCGGGCGATCCAACGCGGCTTGCGCTTTGGTGTGCACGGCTTGCCGCTGATCGGCTCTTGCGACTGGAACGATGGCATGGACAAGGTCGGCGCCGAAGGCAAGGGCGAAAGTGTGTGGCTCGCCTTCTTCCTGCATGAGGTATTGACCCGCTTCATGCCGGTTGCCGAGTTGCACAACGATGCTGCTTTTGCCGCGCGCTGCCTGAGCGAAGCCGCGCTGCTGCGCCAGCATATCGAGCAAAACGCGTGGGATGGTGAATGGTACCGACGCGCCTATTTCGACGACGGCACGCCGCTCGGATCGTCGGCCAATCCCGAATGCCAGATCGATTCGATCTCGCAAAGCTGGGCCGTGCTGTCCGGCGCCGGCGATCCGGCCCGCGCCAAGCAAGCCATGCAATCGGTCGACCGGCATCTGGTGCGGCGCGATGCCGGCCTGGTGCAACTACTCGACCCGCCGTTCAGCACATCCGACCTTAATCCGGGCTACATTCGTGGTTACGTCCCCGGCGTACGCGAAAACGGCGGCCAATATACCCACGCTGCCATCTGGACCGCAATGGCTTTTGCCAAGCTGCACGACCGCAAGCGCGCGTGGGAAATCCTCAACATCATTAACCCGATCAACCACGGCAACACCGCCGCCAAGATCGCCACCTACAAGGTCGAACCGTATGTGATCGCCGCCGATGTGTACGCCGTCTCGCCCCATATCGGACGCGGCGGCTGGACCTGGTACACCGGCTCGTCCGGCTGGATGTACCGCCTGATCATCGAATCGCTGCTCGGCATCAAGCTCGAAGTCAACCGCCTTACCATCGAGCCACTGTTGCCGCCCGACTGGCCCGAAATCGACATCAGCTACCGTCATCGTGAAGTGACTTATCACATCCACGTCGAGCAAGTCGCCGTCGGTTCAACCCCAGCCGGGATAACTATCAACAACGCGCCGCAAGCCGACAGCGTGATCTGGCTCGATGTCGCGCGCGGAGCCGATGTGGTGGTAGAGATTGTGGTGGAAAAGGTGCTTGGATAAGTCGATTTGACGGTTTTGCAGCGAAAATATACTGGCGGGTGTATTTTACATTACGCAATGAATACGTGCTGGGGAGGCATTGTTTTAGCATATACCCCCCTAAAATGAATAATCACATGCTCGTGACGGCACTGGTTTTAGCTCCCTCTGCCCGCTTGCGGGAGAGGGCTGGGGAGAGGGAGTCACATTGCACGTAGACCCATTCAATTCTTCAAAGCCTCCCCAAAAAACGCCACCATCGCCGCATTAAACTTCACATGAAACTCACCCCTATCAAACCCCGCCGCGCTGCCACAAATACGCTTCGCTACCGCCGCCAAAGCATCACTACAAGGCGGCAAAAAATCGAAATGTCCCGCCTTCGGAATCACGTGATAACTGGGCGCTTTCGGCAACGCCTCACGCACCGTTTCTGCATACCAGGGATGCGGCAACACGCTATCGTCCTCGGCGCGCCATAAATCCACCGGCACCGTCACCTTCTTCAATCCATCCGGTGCAAAAGCAAAACCGACCGCCGGCGCCACCACCACCGCAGCCTTGATCCGCACATCGTGCGCCCCGTTTCGACCCGGTTTAAGCACGCTGCCCACTTCGGTATGACGCGCCATCATCTGGCACACAAAATCGCCGGCGTGATCTTTGCAAAACGGTGCAATCTTGCCTAAATCAGGGACGCCGCCAATGCTCACCAGTGCCGTAAAAGCACCGGCAGAAAAGCCGAAGATACCGATCCGCGCCGGGTCGATCCGGGCATGCCCATTCCAACCAGACAACATGGCATCGATCACCCGACTCACATGGCGCGGGCGCTCCATGATAAAAACGCTCCTGCTCTGGTCGGCATAACTGTCGCCCGTATGGGTCGGCGCCGCCACCACGTAGCCCGCTTCAGCCAAAGCAATCGCCGTATCGTAATGCCCCAGATACCAACTGCCCGAA
>JAZKIX010000070.1:44252-46399 GCA_040384645.1 Pseudomonadota bacterium
GCGACATCACGACCAACGGCAAAGCCGTGCCAGCAATCGCACCACCCAGCGCCACATTCTGCGTAATCGGCCCGATGCTCAACGGCACCGGCGCCACAGCGCTGGGATACCAGACCCCGACTTCCAGCGGCGCACCATCTGGATCGGCGACAGTAATCGTCTGAAACCCAACCGCCTGCGCAGCAACGGCGCAAGCTGCGATCAGCAAAGCAAACAGAAAGTGCGGCAAATTCAGCTTCATCATGTTGTCCCAAGTGGTTGTGAATGCAGGCACTGTGGGGGCTGGCTAGCGAGCGGTCATTTGGCTTGCGATGAAACGGGTGATTTGCTGGATGAAAGCCGGCTTGGGCAGTGCCAATCTATAGATGTTCTAGTAACATCCCAACGGCACCTTAGCTAAAGAAAGCATCAAACATATGAAACTAAAATATTCGCTGACAGTTCTTTTGTTCGCATTCTCCGTAGATGCCGTCGCTTGTAAAGAACGTCCGATGCCAGATAAATTCCCCATCAATGAAATAGAAAAAAAAAGCATCGTGGTTCGTGCCCTTGTCATCGCGGCTGAAATCGATGCGTCTGGCGCATACGAGAAAACCAAATCGTTTAAAGCAAGGGTAGTGAAGTCATATCAGGGCAATCTGGTCGCTGGCGCCGTGTTCGAGGGAACCAGTGCGGAAGAGGCTGCGCGGGCTGTGTGTCCAGTCCATTTATCAAAGAATTTTCAGTACGTCATGGTCTTACATGAAAATAACGGTGTTTATGCAATTAGTCGTTTTACCCTAACGCCCAGAAGTGACTGGCCTAGGTATGGTCGTTACAAAAAGCAACTTGATAAGGCGTTTAAGAGAAAATGAATACCTTCCTATTCAACGAAAAATCGCTCATCAAACGGCGAATGCTTCCTTTTTTGTGTGGTTGGGCCTTAACCTGGCTTCACATACCGCATGGGCAGCTAAGGCCTGCGATTGGAAAGAGCCACCCATTGCTTTTGCAGCCAAGGTAATCGCCTTCGAAATAGTGAACACTCTGCCACCGAGCCTTACTGAAAATGAGATTATGGGAAGACTTGATCCGGCCGCTCGCGATATTGGTTCTGGCTTGTACGTGTTGCAGTGGGATACATCGGACGGCAAGGTATTCTCAATCTCAGTCGCAAGTCCATGCTCAACTCCCTTGCGGTTGAGCGTGCAGAATCCAAGGAAGTAGCGTCAATTGACCGACGGCAAGCGATTAATCGGGTACAGGTCGGCCGCGTTTATGCCGCAAACTTTACCGATACTCGATAGTTCCAATGTTGGCCTTACTATTAAACTCTGTATCAACGCCGAAGTAATGTGATATTTGAGTTGGAGTAGAAGCCTCCTATTCTAAGAAATGTTTCGATGCCACTGCCGGGTTTGGCCCCACGACGGCACGAGTCATAGTTACAGCGACTTGTTATCCATCTGAGGGAAATGCCTAATTTACAAATGCATTCCGCAAGAGGGTAATTAATTGCTCTTTACGCAATGATGCACGCTAGAATGCTGAGCCAATTTGTTCCGTAGACCATCGTAGGGTTTGAACACAAAGCATTTCTGCCACCTTCTTTTACCGAAAGCTCCCCATGCAAACCGCCACCTTACCCGACGCCCCGGAAGCGCCGCCCGATCAATTGCCGCCTCGCCAGCGTGCCGATCTGCGACCCTATTCGAATGAAAATGTGTTGTTCATCTTCATGGCGCTCATTTCGGCTTGCTATTGGGTCGGGCTGACAATTATCACCCTGGGCTTGATCTGGGTTGTCATGCTGTTGCTTTATCTGTTGGGTCTGGTGGCGTTTTCTTACTTTATTTCTTATGTGCGCGGCAACGGGGTGCGGGTGACGGCGCAGCAATTCCCTGACCTGCACGCGCGTTTTGAAGCGTGCTGCCATACGGTAGGCATGAGCAAGCGGCCTGAGTTTTATCTGGTGACCGGCAATGGCGCACTGAATGCCTTTGCGACACGCTTCTTGCATCGCTATTACGTGGTGCTGTATGCCGAAATCGTCGATGCGCTGGTCGACGATCCCGATGCTTTGAATTTTTATATCGGGCATGAACTGGGTCACATCGCGCAAAAGCATCTGGTGCATCACTGGTGGCTGGTGTTTGCACGCTGGATTC
>JAZKIX010000070.1:46409-61630 GCA_040384645.1 Pseudomonadota bacterium
CTGGGCACGGCATACTCACGCGCACGGGAATATACCTGCGACCAATACGGCTTGCTCTGTACCAATAACAAACGCAGCGCGGTGCGCGCACTATCGGTATTGGCGGCCGGTAGCCGACGCTGGAAGTCGATGAATACGCAGGCATATATTGCGCAAACCGAGCAAACCGGTGGCTTCTGGATGTCGCTCAATGAGCTGACCGCTGACTATCCTTGGTTGTGCAAGCGGGTGGCGCGGATCGAACAAGATGGCCAGACCAACTTCCCACGGCGCAGCATCTGGGCCTGGATTGTTGCGACCTTTATCCCGAATACGGGATTTGGCTTGTTGGGCGCGGTGATTGTGTATGTGTATCTGTTGATTTTTCTGGTGCCGCTCGGCATCGCTGCTTACAGCACCTATGCCGAGGGTGCAAAGGAAGAGGCGGCCCGCATTGAGCATGGCGGCACGCGCGAGAAATTAAGCAGTGCCTACGATGCCGGCATGGTTGCGGCCAATCTGGTGACATTGCACTACCAGAAGGATCAATCCTTCCCCGAGTCGCTGGAACAACTTGATTTTAAAAATCCAAGTGTGGCGTCGGTCAAGTCGATTACCTACGCTACCAGCGGCGCGGACTGGGAAGGAGCGCGCATTTTTGTCGAGCTCAATTTGCCGAAACCGAAAGACAGCACGCTTGCGCCGCAGTTGATGTTGGCGTTTTCCTTGGACGACGAAGAAGATCCGATCTGGACTT
Source organism: Pseudomonadota bacterium (assembly GCA_040384645.1). Classification (GTDB taxonomy): domain Bacteria; phylum Pseudomonadota; class Gammaproteobacteria; order Burkholderiales; family Burkholderiaceae_D; genus JAZKIX01. Next base: position 47,146 of record JAZKIX010000070.1, read on the forward strand.
GCACCGTGAGCGGTAAGATAGCCAACGCCGCAATGCCTGAACCATGTAGCAGTAGCGATGAGGAAGAAGCAGTACCTGAAGCTGAGCCTACAATTTTGGAAAAAATGCTGTCGAAGTTGAAGTAAATTTTGATTGCTCTTCATGGAAAAAAGCGCGGAATTCCGCGCTTTTTTCTTGCTGGTTACTGCAACAACCTATGGCGCCCAGGCTGCGTCAACCGACCAGCGGCTATCGGCGTCGTAACCGCCCGGGGTGTTCCACGCATCGCCGCCACGGCCATCGGCAATCCAGACTTCCGAATTGTAATGACGTAGGAAACGGTACGGGTAGTTATAGGCAGCAAAACGGACACCACCGCTGGCGCTGGCATGGGTACAGAACGTGGCATCCTGACGGAATACATCGCTATTTTCCAACGCATCTTTGCGCAGGCGCGACGCTGCGTGACGCAAGAAATTGCCAGGGTAATTGCGCGACTCGAAGGAATAGCAACTTGCATCGGCCAGGCCGGTGACGATACGCCATGTCGCATCTTGTTTGACGTAATTTTCACTAGCGCCAGTTACCACTTCGGTATACCCAAGGTTGACGCTATGGCGTAGATAACGGTTGTCGAAACCGGGCGTCAATACCCGCAGCGAACGCCACTCACCCACTGGCAAGATCACACTGCTATGCCACCAACCAGTAACCGGCGCCCAAGATGCATCGGCGCGGAAGCCGCTAGTATCCTGAAGGGCGTTGAGCCACAGTTCTGAATTGGCATGGCGGATGTAATTGCCTGGATAGTTTTTTGACTCCAGCGAAATGCCGCCACCGCCGTCCAGTGCCGGCCGGGTGCAGAATGTCGCATCCTGGCGGAACAGATCGCTATTGTTATTTGGATCGATGCGCAGGCGGTAGGCAGAATGGCGCAAGAACTGGCCGGGCTGATTGATCGACTCGAACGAGAGGCAACTAGCGTCTGCCAAGCCGGCGACGACTTTCCATGAACTGTCTTTCTTGAGCGCCTCGGCGCTATTGACGTCCACCACATCGGTCACGCCGAGACTGCCGTTATGGCGCAGGTAGCGGTTGGTCACGCCCGGCGTCACGGTGCGGAAGGAATAAGAGGCACCCTGCCGGATATACGGCACGCCATCGACCAACGCTTGATTGGCTGCTTTGACGCGGACGAAATCCATCTTTTTGACTTGACGGTCATAGGTCACAAAACCATTGAGTTCATCTTCGACGTCGGTGGTTTCGGTGTAGACCGCAGCGCTCAATCCTTGCGACATTGCCAGTTCGCGCAGGCTATTGACCTGATCGATGAAGACATTGGTCAAGCTATTGGAATCTGGATACAGGTTGTAGCAACAGGTCGAGCTGGGGTTCCACATATGGCCGTCGACACGCAAGCCATTGCCGCCGTATTCACCCAGCGTCGAGGGTCGGTTAGGCTGGAACGCTGGCGCCACCGGGCCTGGATAATCGTGGGTATCGATCAAGTCGCCTACACCAGGATCGCCCGGCGCCCAGTTGATGCCGGAATGGGTATTGACCAGGCGACTCGGGTCCCAGCTCTTGAACAGGTTCGCCATGCGCGGCATATCAAAATCACCCCACGACTCGTTGAAAATGACCCAAGTTACCACCGCCGGCGAGGAGCGATGCTCATCCACGATCTCGCGGTCGGCGGCTTCCACCAAGGCACGGACAGCGGCATTGGCTTCGGCATCCCAGGCATGCGGCATGTCTTGCCAGACCATGAGGCCGAGTTTGTCAGCCCAATAGAACCAACGCTGCGGCTCGACCTTGATGTGCTTGCGCACCATATTAAACCCGAGGTCCTTGGTCAATTGCAGATCGTATTTCAAGGCATCGTCGGTCGGCGCGGTATACAAACCGTCTGGCCAGAACCCTTGGTCGAGCGGGCCGAACTGGAATACGTATTTGCCATTAAGCAAAGGACGCGGTACGCCGCCAACTGTGCCGACGGCAATCGAGCGCATACCAAAATAGCTGCCCACTTCGTCGACAATCGTCGCGCCGCTGCGCAGCCGTACTTTTAAATCGTACAGAAAGGGATCGCTGGGCGACCAAAGGCGCGGGTTTGGCACCGGGATGGTGAATTCTGCCCCTGCACTGCCGACACTGGTGGCGATCTGTGTGCCGCCACTGGAAGCGATGGCTTCCACCGTTTGCCCATTCAAACCGGTGCCATGCACGATCACGCGCAAGCGGCTGTTGGCCAGATCGGGCGTCATGTCCAGCCGGGTAATGTGCGGCGTCGGGGTTGCTTCTAGCCATACGGTTTGCCAGATGCCAGAAGACGGGGTATAAAAAATGCCGCCTGGATTATTGGTCTGTTTGCCCAGCATATTGCTGCCATCGGTAGGGTCGAAAGCGCCCACTACCAGATCGTTGCTGCCGCTATGCAGATACGGCGTGATGTCAAAACTGAAGGCATCGTAGCCGCCCACGTGCTGGCCGACTTGGGTGCCGTTGACATAGACCGTGGCCTTGCGATCGACTGCGCCGAAATGCAGTTGCACCCGGCGCCCGTTCCACCCGCTCGGCACCACGAAGCTGCGCTTGTACCAGAGGTTGCGCTCATTCATGCGCTGAATGCCGGACAAGTACGATTCAGCCGGATACGGCACCAGGATTTGCTCCGGATTTGCGGGAAATCCGGGCGCGATTGCCGGCGGATTCTCTGCATTGGGTGCAGCGCTGCCGCCGTTATAGCTCCATTTGCCATTCAAGTTGACCCAATCGGCGCGCGTCATTTGCGGCCGTGGATATTCTGGCAAGGGCGTCGCCGCTTGCAGCGCGGCGGCAGTCCATGGCGTAGTCAAACGCGCTGTTGCTGCAACGGCACTCGACGAGCCGCCACAAATGAAGGTCACTAGCGGCATGATTAATGCCGCAATCCAAACTCTTTTCGTCTTCACATTCTTCTCCCTTTTTTGATTCGATTATTTTTGATTCGAACCTCTTGCATGAATGAATTTTTGCCGGTCGGCCATGCCGGCAAAGTAATACTATATTATTGAAACCTTGACAATCAAGCATTCAATCCATTTTTTTATTCATCGTTCGATACCATCTACTACTGCAAACACGTCTAAAAGCCGTTTATGGAACAGCGCATCGGGATTGCTTAAGCACGATGGCAGGCCAGGGAACAGCGTTAAAACACGCATAGGAACAATAAATATACTGGGCTATGTATTTTTAAAGGCGCAATGAATACCTGCGGATAAGGTGGTGTTTTTTGCTATACTCCCCCATTAATCCTAAATGATGGCAGGGGTTTTTGACGGCTTGATGCAAGCGGGTCAACAAGGTCGTAAGGATTTCTGTTGTCGCCGCGCGTCGGAATGTGGCGCCGCGTGCGCGCTGCCGCTGAATCTGCGGCAAGACACCATGAAAATATGCTTCCAAGCCAATTTTTGATGCACAATTGTTGCAGCGAAAGTACAGCTAGAACACCAGCGGCAAGATTTGAAATGGCGCAACCGTGACGATAGGCGATTCCGAAAAACCGTCAACCATGACGCTCCCCGTTAGCGTCGTGCTCACTATCGTGCTTGGTTTTGCTGGTACTGCCTTGCTGTTCAAAACCGTCAGCGATCTTGAGTCCGAAAAAAACTTAGCTGATTTCCAGCAACGCGCCGCAGTCAGGATTGCCGTGGTGGGCGAAGGTTTGGCCAAGGCAGAGGAATTGCTGCGCAATGTCAACCTGTCGTTCGAAACCAGTGAAGTAGTTAGCCGCGAAGAGTTCGCTCTGATTACTAAACGGCTGCTAAGCCGCACGCCAGCGATCCAATCGGTCAGCTTTCAACGTATTATCTCGGGCGCCCAACGCCCGGAATACGAACGGACGATGCGTGAAAAATTTCCCGGCATTTCCATCGAGCGATGGACCAAAGGCGTGCGTCTGCCGGCAACGCAGCAAGATAGTTATCGGGTAATCGATTACATCGAACCGGCAAATGAGAATCGGGCTGCATTTGGCCTCGATACCTCCCATGCCGGTCCGCTGGCAGACGCGGTGGCACGGGCGCGCGATACCGGTTTGCCATCGGCTACCGAACTGGTGACACTACCGCAAGGCAAGGCGACGCCGGATGGTGTGGTGCTTTTTATGCCGACTTACCGACGCGGCGCACTGCTGGACACAATTGCAGCGCGGCGGGCAGCGGTGACGGGTTACACCAGCGTGGCATTTCGGAGCGGTGAACTGGTGCAACACGTGCTGACCAAAGCAGCCTTACTAGAACCGAACGGATTGCCGCTCAAAGTTTATCTTGGCACCGACCGGCGCGAGCGCAATCTGGTTTTTCGCTCTGGCGACGCGGCTGACCGCGATGCAGCCGCTAGCAGCCCCTGGGGTCTTTTGCCTTATCCAACGCCGCAAGAAATTTCAAAACAATTCGATATCGCCGGCAAAACTTGGCAGCTCATCGTATCGCCACCGCCCAATGCCTTTTTGCCGAACCGGCTCGGCTCCTTCCTGACATTGATGGCCGGCGTGCTGGCGACCTTGTGGGGTGCGGCCAGTTTACAAAAACTGTCAACCCGGGCCCGCCGTACCGAACACATCATCGATCAGCGCAATGAAGAATTAAAGCAATCCAATAGCTTGCTTACCCAGGAATTAGCGGCCCGCAGAGAAATGCAGCAAGCCTTGTTGCTGCGCGAACGCGCCATCGAATCGAGCGCCAACGCCATCATTATTTCCAGCGCGCAGGCGCCGGATTATCCGATCATCTATGTCAATCCCGCGTTTGAGCGCATCACCGGATATCAGGCGCATGAAGTGATGGGACAAAGTTGTCGCTTCATGCGCGGCGACGACCATATCCAAACCGGGCTAGAAGAAATCCGCGCCGCCTTGCGCGAGCAACGCCCCGGCCGTGCGATTTTGCGCAATTATCATAAAGATGGCACCCTGTTCTGGAACGACTTGTACCTGTCGCCAGTGAAAGACGCGGACGGCATCGTGACCCATTTCGTCGCTGCCCAATACGACATCACCGAGATGAAACGCTACCAGGCAGAATTGGAGATCCAAGCCAGCCGCGACACGCTGACCGGGCTAGCGAATCGCCATCTTTTGGACGACCGGTTAAAGAAAGCGATTGCCCATGCCGACCGGTATCGCAATTCGGTCTGGGTCCTGATATTCGACTTGGACCGCTTCAAGTTAATCAACGATTCTCTGGGTCGGCATGCGGGCGACATCGTCTTGAAAACCGTCGCCAGCCGACTCAAATCAAGCGCACGCGAAATCGATACCATCGCCCGTTTTGGCGCCGATGAATTCGTGCTGATCCTGCCGCAACAATCCGATAGCAACCTCAATACCGACATCGTGCAACGCATCATGAATGCAGTGTCCGAATACATCATCGTCGACGATCGCGAGCTGCATATCACCAGCAGTGTCGGCATCGCGGTTTATCCGGCCGATGGCAACGACGCCGAAGCATTGCTCACGCATGCTGGCATCGCGATGTACCGCGCTAAGGAAAACGGCCGCAATAATTTTCAGTTCTATCGATCGGCCATGAATGAACGGGCGCTGGATCGGCTACGGATCGAGGGCGAATTGCACAGCGCGCTGGAACGCGGCGAATTTCTGTTGCATTACCAGCCGCAAGTCGATCTGGGCAGCGGCAAGATCGTCGGGATGGAAGCGCTAATCCGCTGGCTGCATCCGACCCTGGGCATGATCTCGCCCTTGAATTTTATCGGCCTGGCAGAGGACACCGGCCTGATTGTGCCAATTGGCGCCTGGGTAATCCGCACCGCTTGCATGCAAAACAAGGCATGGGCCGATGCCGGCCTGGGTCAGTTGCGGGTCGCGGTCAATTTATCGGCACGCCAGTTCGCGCAAAAAAACCTGGTGGCGATGATCGCCGAGGTGCTGCAAGAATCCGGCCTGGCACCCGACCGGCTTGAAATCGAGCTGACCGAAAGCCTGATCATGAGCGATGTGCAGCAAGCGATCCTGACGCTGGAACAGTTGAAAGAGTTGGGCGTGCTGTTGTCGGTAGACGATTTCGGCACCGGTTATTCCAGCCTGTCATACCTGAAGCGCTTTCCGATCGACACTCTCAAGATCGACCAAACCTTCGTCCACGATATCACCCACGATGCGGACGATGCCGCCATCGTCGATGCGATCATTTCACTGGCGCATAATTTGCGGCTGACGGTGATCGCCGAAGGGGTTGAAACCGAAGACCAGCTCAACTATTTGCGACTGCAAGGCTGCGATGAAATCCAGGGATATTACTTCAGCCGACCGGTGCCGAGCGACGCCTTTGAGGCGCTATTGCGCAGCCGGATCGGACTGGAAATCCTGCATTCAAAATTGGCGAAAAGAAGTTGATAGCCAACGGTGCACGGGCCTGTAAGCCGGGATTTGAGCCGGCAAACTGTCTGACTTTCAACGCCAGCGTCTGGCCTTGAAAGTTTTATTGCTATGGCAAGCGATGGTATTGGGCTGCTCCAGATTAACTTGTCGCGCTAATTTGCCGGCCTCGCCATAGCCCCATCCCGCGGCAAGCAAACTTAGCGGCACCAACGACAACATCAGCAGGCCCCTGATTCTGGCCGAGCGGCCGCGAATGATTTTGGTTGGACGCAAGACCTTGGTATTTTTGGGAGGTACTTGTTGCTCTCGTAAAATCCTCACGCCAGTCCACGCAACACCGAGGCATGGCAGCAAAACCAGCAAGGGCAATCCTACAAAAACGCCATAGAACAATGCAGCAGTGGCCGGCTGTCCCATGACCGTACGGCAATGTGCGGTTTCAGAAAACCATTTTATCCAAGGTAATCCCCACATGGTCCACATAATCAAAATAACAACGCCGGCGCCGATCCCGATCAATACCAGGCGCTTGCGCTCGTCATCGGTGTATTGTTCCGCGTATTCTGCGTCCTGATTCATGTTGCTCAAGTCATTCATAGGATCCGAAATAATCAAATTGATCAGGGCAATATTGTCGCACCCCAGGCTGTTGCGCGGCAATCGTGCCAGCCACCGACTGTCATTCCACGCACACCTTTTGTCTATGCAAAAGTTCATCTGCAATCCGTCTGCATTTCATTAACCTGGCATATTTCGTGTCTATATTTGTCCTGATCCTCATCCAACGGCCGCTTCCAACAGGCGGCTTGAATAGCGTGTAATTGCACTTCCATCCACATGACTTTATCCATCCGATTATCGTGAAACTGTCCTGCCCATTTTTATTGCTCGTCTTCATATGTCTGCTGTGCGCCTGCGATGCAAAGGTTAGCCGCAGCAGCCATTCGGCACTGGCCGGACTGCCCAATCAAATGCTGTGGGCGTGGGAACGAACCGAAGACCTGCGCTGGATCCCATCCGATGTGGGCGTCGCCTACGTCGCCACTGCAATCAGCTTGGATGGTGCAAGGGCGCGCCTGACGCCACGCGCCAATCCACTGTATTTGCGGGCCGATACCGTTGCGGTGCCGGTAGTGCATGTCGATGTCTCGTGGCGCCAACCGCCAGTTCTTAATGCGGCGCAAAAAGCCGTGGTGGTCGAGCAAGTCTTGGCAGCAGCGGCCACTAGCAAACATCATGTGGTGCAACTGGATTTTGAAGTGCGCTTGTCACAACGCGCTTTTTTGCAAGAAGTCGTGCACGATATCCGGCAACGCTTGCCAAGCAATACTGCCTTATCGATCACCGCCCTGGCCTCGTGGTGCGCCGGCGATTATTGGCTGGGGCACATGCCAGCCGATGAAATCGTGCCAATGGTATTTCGGATGGGGCGTGATGCACAAGTTATCCGCCAACAGTTACGCGCGCAAGGTCGTTTTTTACCGGCCAATTGCAGTACTGCATTAGGCCAATCCAGCGACGAAGCCGTCGTCGGCATCACGGCCAAACGCCATTATTATTTTTCACCCAAAGCATGGACCGCCGACAGCTGGCGACAAGTCCGCGGCGCCCAATTCAACTCCTGAGCGAGAGCACTATGCATAATCAGTTTCTTAAAATTAGCGCATTTTTCATCGTGTTAAGCGCGTCCGCACTGTTTGCTAATCCAAGCTACGCCAGCGGTGGCGATGGCTTTAGCCAGAACGCATTTGCGCCTGAATTTTATGTCATGCCGCACGACCTGCCAGCGTATGCAGCAGGCAATCTTGGCATTGTGCCTGGCAGTTATTGGCGCGTGTATCACTACCTGGCTTACCGCGCCTTAAACGGCCAAGCACTGAGCAAGCCAGAACTTGATTTGCTCAAGGTACGCGACTGGAGAGTCGGCGCCGATGGCAGCAACTGGGATTATGCCAACAACGAGCCGGCCAACGGCGTGCGCGACTGGCTGAGCGCCCGCAAAGCGATCCAAGGCGCGCCCGATGTCAAGGTGACGGTTGACAGTACGGTACAAAATGGCGATTACACCAGCTTCATCAACTGCCCGGCCGATGCCTTGCAACGCGCCGCGCTAACGCTGGCAGAGCGCTTGAAAAACAGCGACCAGCATTGGACCGGCGTGTGGCTGGCCAATCAAGATACCGTGTTTGCCAATTGCAGTCTGGATTCTGGCGTGGCGATGGAGCAGCGAAAATATATCCCGGTCTTGCCTGCCGCGCTGCCACCCAAAGCACCGGCATGGCTCAAGCACGATCATGAGTATCAAACCGCCGCTGCGCTGTTCTATGCCGGCAAATTCGACGCTGCGCGGGCACGCTTTCAAGCTATCTCGGCCAATGCCGACTCACCTTGGCAACCTTTGGGCGCTTACCTTGCGGCCCGCTGTCTGATCCGCCAAGCCACATTGCATTCGCCGCCACCGGAAGCGGGCAAACCCGCAGACCCCAATCCCGCCAAAGCGCTGTTGATGCAGGCGCGCAGCGAATTGCTCACGCAGGTCAAATCCTTCCCGCCGGCGCAAAAACTGGTCGATTGGATCGATGCCAGAGTACAACCGATGCAGCGCTTGAATGACTTGTCGCTGCTTTTGAGCAAAGGCAAGCTGAACCAGCAATCGCCCCGATTGCTATCGGATTATTTGCTGGTATTGGACAAGGTCGAGTTCGCCGCCATGCTCAATGCACCCGATTCCATGACGGCCTGGATCGGCGCGATGCAATTGGGGACGCGCGACGAAGCGTCGCTGGACAGCGACAAGGAAATGCGAGCGTTACGCAAGAGCGCGATGAGCATGGCGCGCAGGCACTGGAAAGACACCGGCGCTTCGCTCTGGCTGCTGCCCCTGCTCAGCAATGCCAAGCCCGGTGAATTGTCAGACGACGAGTTGAAGGCTGCCGCTGCCGTCCCTGCCGACGCGCCCGGCGCTCAAACTGTGCAGTATTATCTGGCGCGCCTGGCCATTGCACGAGGCCAGGCTGACCAAGCCGATGCCATCGTATCGGCGCAATTGCAAAAACCTGCTGCATCCATGTCGCATGCCACCCGCAATCGTTGGCTGGCAATCAAGTTGGTATCGGCCACGACCATGGAAGGATTTCTTCAAGCCGGGTTGCGCACGCCGGCCGACAATGCGCCCGGCGTACCGATCACGGATGAAGCGGCAACTGCGGTCGCACAGCCATCGCCATCGCATGACTACTATGATATGGATTTTGAAAGGCATTTGTTCCGCGACCTTTCGCAAACGCAATTGACGCTGGCTTACCAGCGCGTCCCGCCTGCGCAAAAGGCGCTGTTCCCGATTCCGCTCTGGACCCGTGCGGTGGTATTTGGCGACTACGCCGGCGCCGATGCTTTGACCGATGAATTGATGGCCGGACGCGATACTACGCGCCATCTTTACCAGCGTTTCAAAGACGCAAAAACGCCAGCCGCCAAACGACAAGCGGCGATGTTGATCATGGTCAATGCGCCAGAATTGCATCCCAATATCATTGACCCTGCTGGAGGTGTGCGTTTTTGGGGCTGCCATGTTTTTGATTGGCTTAATAATCGTCCGGTCGATGCACTGGACGCGGCAGTCCCCAATTTTTTAGATGCCACCGCACGCGCGGACGCAGAAAAAGAACAAACGCAATTGCTGGCCTTACCCATACGATCAAGCTATCTGGGGCCGCTATTGCTGGAATGGGCCAAGCAAAATCCACACGATCCTGAAGTACCAAAAGCCCTGCACTTTTTTATCGCCTCCACCCGCATGGAATGCTCAGCAGTAAGGCCCGGCGATGCTGAAGGCAAAGCCAACATCAGCTATTCGCAACAGGCTTTCCAATTATTGAAAAGCCGTTATCCCAAGAGCGAATGGGCCGCCAAGACAAAGTATTATTTTTAACATCAGGCCGCCGCCATGTGCCTGCTTGTGTCTAATTGTGCCTGGCTGACTTGCCATGTCGACATAATGGCTTGAAGATGGAGCAAATCGCGTACCGCTAAAGTCCGTTTTTGGCCTGGAAACACAAATAATACTGCTGGGTGTATTTTATTTGACCCAATACAAACAAGCGGGTAAGCTGGCATTTCGCCTTATACCCCCAATAATTAGCTTACAAGGAAGCGATGAAACAAATTCTTGTATATGCAGATTCGCTGTCGTGGGGGATTATTCCCACCACCAGAAAGCGGCTAGCGTTCGATCAGCGTTGGCCCGGCATACTCGAAAACGATCTCAATGCACACGACCAACACGTGCGCGTGATCGAAGATTGCCTCAATGGCCGGCGCACGGTGTGGGACGATCCATTCAAGCCGGGCCGCAATGGTTTGGCCGGGCTGGCACAACGGATAGAAATCAACTCGCCGCTCGCCTTGGTGGTGCTGATGCTTGGCACCAATGACTTTCAATTTACGCATCAAACCAATGCCTGGCATGCGGCGCAGGGCATTGCCTCACTGGTGACGACGATCCGGCAGGCGCCGATAGAACCGGGAATGCCTGTACCAAAGATCCTGGTGATTGCACCGCCGCCGATTACCACTCCCAAAGGACCGATTGCCGCCAAATTTGCGAGTGCTGAATCTAAATGTCTGGGATTGGCTGCCGCCTTTGCACAAGTCTGTATCGATCTCGATTGCAATTTCTACGATGCTGGCACGCTGGTCACTTCAAGCGCTGTTGACGGCGTGCACCTGGATGCGCCGCAACACGCGGTTCTGGGCCATGCAATTGCTGGTGTGGTGATGCCCTTGCTTGACGATAACGCGGCATAGCGCAATCGCTGCGCCATCAACGGCGCCGACAAGCAAACCCTTTCTGATCGAACCTGGAAATTGACTATGAATTCTGCCTTCAGGCAAAAAATGATCGATGTTTGCAATGCAAAAATCGCGCAAAAAGGGTCAACCGTGGGCCTGTCTTTTTATGCCTTCTTCGCTAATAAAAATGACAATCCAGAACTGCTGATGGATGCTGCGACATGGTGGATCATGACCCACCGTCTGGATCATTTTGAAAAGGCGGTAAAAATTAAGCAGATGATCGAGGAAAAGTTATAGGGCGCAATGTTTTGCGCCCTATAACCAATACACATTGCGCCTATTTCTATGCGCAATTGCCCTCTATTCCGCTAAATTGCCATCCCAATTGCCGCCCGTGGTGTTGGCTTTGCCAAGTTGATACCAATCGACCTTGCGGGTGGCAATCATGACTGCCGACAACACGACGAACAAGAGGATGCTGCCCATCATCAGCGCCTGATTTTCTGACTGCAATAAGCCAAACAGCACGCCATACAGCACGGTCAATCCAAAGCCAAAACCGAAACCGCGCTTCCAGTCGCGTAGTACATGCGACAGGTAAAAACCAATCAGTACAATGCACGCGCCGCTGGCAATCAGGTAGGCCAGCATGAAATCGATACGTTCCGACAAGCTGAGCAATAACAAGAAAAACAATACCAGCGCCAAGCCGACCAGAGTGTATTGAATCGGATGGATCGGCAACTGTTTCAACACTTCAAACAAGAAAAACGCAGCGAAGGTCAGCGCGACAAATAACAGGCCGTATTTGACGGCGCGGTCGGCTTGCGAATAGATATTGACCGGCTCGATCAAGCTGACGTTGAAGGTATCGATCTCGCTATTGAGCGGTGTGTTGACGGCGGCAGCGTCGAGTGCGACGGGCTTTTGTTCCAGCAACCGGATTTGTTGTTGGGTACTGGCCGACAACGCTGAAATGCTCCAACTACGCTCAAAGCCATTCGTCTTAGCATTATTTTTCTTTGGCGACGGCAAGAAGCGCCCACCGAATTGCGGATGCTGCCATGACGAACTGAGCGTGACTTGATTGTTTTTGGCGACCGGCGCGATGCTAAGCCGTTCTATACCGTTGAGTCCGAGATTGAATGAAAATTTGACCGGGTCTGGGTTTTTTAAATCGAGCGGCTCAAGCGAGGCATGCAAGCCGCTGCGCAAGGCATTTAAATTGGTGCCCTGCTGAAATTCATATTGCTTGTCGCCCCATTGAACGGTCGGGATATTGCCGATGCCGCGCACGTCATCAATCGAAAATGCAATGAACGGCTTACCCAGCGCCACGCTGCCATTCGCATTTTGCGGCTTGAAGTCTTCCGCCTTCGGCAATACAAAATTGCCCGCGATGGTGTGCTGACTACTATAGACCAACACCTTGTGAATCCCGCGATACCGCTGGTCGGTATCGATGCGGCCATTGATCGATAAGTCATTGGGGAAGACGTAGCGCCGGCCGTCGACGGTGTGTTTAACGACCTTGGTTTTTTGCGAAACCGCGTCGACCAGCACGGTTTCTTCATAAGTTTCAGTGGTGGGAATAACCAAAATCGGCCCGATCATCGTTTGCTCGCGGACTGAATCGGCACCAATGCTGCGCACGGCTTCAGCGTGAAATTGCATGCGCTCGGAAATCGTGTTTTGAATCATCATCAATGGAATGGCGATCAGCACCGTCAGAACCACGATGATGAAGATTTTGAATAGCAACGTTTTTTGCATGGCAGCGCTCCTTGATATGGGACGGCCAGTGTAAAAAGCGACTGTGCGCAGCGCATGCGCGACACGTGTGTTTTGTGTGAAAAGCAAACCGCGCTACGCGCCCAACACGGGAAAATGCCTGCTCTGAGCGTATCGCAATGTTTCAATTCTTTGTGCGCTGCCGCACAGATTGCAGTGCCGGATTCGCCTAACCTACAGCCACTGAGTTTGACGCCGTGCTGCGGCACACCATGCTATGGCTGTCGATGTGCCGGCAACAAGATAGACAGCCTTCGTAATTTTCAGACTGTATCCGGCGTTTCAACCACTGACGATGACGATTAGTCGTCGCAGATGGTCTTAGATACGAGCAAATACAAGCGCAATTTCAATGCACAATTTTGTGCATACTTTTTTCATCACCCAAAGGATCCATCATGAAATACTCCCTATTGCTCGCTACCCTGATCGCAGTACTCGGCCTGAGCGCTTGCGAAAGAACGACCGTCAACAACCCGCCACCCACGACCATTGCAGTACCAGGCCCAGCCGGTGCGGCTGGTGCAACAGGCGCCACTGGCACTGACGGTGCCAAGGGCGCGACCGGCACCAGCATTGTCGGTGCGACCGGTGCAACAGGCGATACCGGTGCTACTGGCAATACAGGTGCCACAGGTGGTGCCGGCGCCACTGGGAATACCGGCAATACAGGGGCAACTGGTGCAACTGGCGATACCGGTGCCGAAGGCAGCAAAGGCGATACCGGCAAATCGGGTGGCACGGTCGTGATCGTTCCTAATCCAAAGTAAAGAATCAAGCCGGCAGCAGGAAGAGCTCTCAGGCTTTTCCTGCCCGCTGCAGCTAGATTTTTTGAGAGGCCACGCCAGTCACTGGTTTTGGCCTTTTCGTATTTTTCTACCTTCTTTCTTCGCATCCGTGCAACGCGGCCTGTATTCGCTGCGGCAGACGGGTGCGCCGCCCTTAAATTGCAAGGCAGCTAAAATATACTGAGGCGAGTATAAAATCCGATGCATAGAAAACCTGAGCATCAAGGCATGTTTTGACCAATACTCCCCTTAAACTAGCCAGTTTTAGTCCGCTGCTGCCTGCAATTGCAAAGCGCGCTCATACAAGGCATTCTTCTTTTGGCCAGTGAGCTGCGCCGCCAAGGAAGCGGCTTGCTTGACCGAGCATTCGGCCAGCAAGATTGCCAGGACGCGATCCGCTTCCAGCGTATCGGCATCAGCGGCACTGGGCGCGCCTTCCAGCAAGATGACAAATTCGCCTTTTTCGCGATGGGCGTCAGCCGCTAGCCAAGCTGCAGCGTCCGATAACTTGCAGCGGTGAATTTCTTCGAACAGCTTGCTCAATTCACGGGCGAACACGATCTGGCGGCTAGGCTCGAAGGCGGCGGCCAAGCCATTGACACTGTCGACGATACGATGCGGCGCTTCGTAAAAAACCAGCGTCGCATTGACGGTGCGCAATGCTAGCAAGGCATTGTCGCGTTGTTTGGCCTTGGCCGGCAGGAACCCTGCAAAGTAAAATTGATCATTGACTAAACCGCTG
>JAZKIX010000070.1:61640-63728 GCA_040384645.1 Pseudomonadota bacterium
GCCGCAATGCCGGCAGACGCGCCCGGCAAGGGCATGACGCGCAGGCCGGCGCTGCGCACCGCGTCGACGATGCGGGCGCCGGGGTCGGACACCGCCGGGGTGCCGGCGTCGGACACCAGCGCGATCCGTTCGCCGGCGTGCAGGCGCGTGATCAGCTTGTCGGCGATGGCGCGCTCGTTATGTTCGTGTGCAGCCAGCAAGGGTTTTGAAATGCCGTAGCGCGATAACAAATGGCCGGTGTTGCGGGTATCTTCACAGGCGATGGCATCGACGATCGACAGTACATGCAGGGCGCGTAAGCTGATGTCGCAGACATTTCCGATGGGGGTGGCGACCACATATAATGTCGCGGCGGGATAAACCTGTTGTGCAACTTCATGCAACAGGGGCAAGGTTGTATTGGCTGGTGGCGCTATCGGATTAAGTGCTGGGTTGGTCATAAGGTGTCACAGGAGAGTGCGATGGTACGTCGGTGGATCAAAAAAACCTTGCTGGCAAGTTTGCTGTGCGGATTGTGCGCGTCAACGCTGGCAAATACAACCGCAGCCGATCCAGCGACCGAGGCCGGTAGCAAGCTTGATGGCAAAGCGGACGCTACTCAAACCGTCCCTCCGCCGGCCACTCCAGACAAAAACGCGCCCCCTGCCCCACCGTCCACCATGCGGCTAGCGTTGCTGCTACCGCTCAGTTCCGACACCCTCGGCCAAGCAGCCAACACCATCCGCGCCGGTTTCATGGCTGCCTACGAACGCGAAAGCAGTGGCGTCACCGTGGCCGTGATCGATAGCGGCGAATCCGGGGCCGATGTACTCAACCGCTACCTTGATGCCCATGCCGATAACGATGTGATCGTCGGGCCACTCTCGCGCGCTGGGGTAACCGCGGTAGCGCAAAGTGGCTCGGTCAATAAGCCGACCATCGCCCTTAATCAGCCTGAAACCGCAGGACCTGATGAGGTCTTGCCGCGCAAGATGCTGGTGATGAGTTTGTCGATAGAAGAAGAAGCGCGCCAGATGGCTGTCTGGGCCGCTGCTCATCGCTCCTCGACCAGCGCTTTTGTGGTATCGAGCAGTACTCCGTGGCAACGCCGCGCAGCCAAGGCTTTTGTCGCGCAATGGCAGCAAACCGGGCGCAGCGTAGCGTCGGTCGAGTTACCGGCCTCGGCCGGTTATCTCAGTGCCAGCGCGCTGGTGCAACTGCGCACCCAGATTGAAATCGAAAAACCAGGCTTGCTATTTGTCGCGCTCGATGCCGACCAAACGCGTCAGGCGCGCACCGCCTTGGGTTACGAATTGCCTATTTACGGCACCTCGCAACTGAATCCGACGCCACTATCGGAGCAAATAGGCGCCGCACCGGTGCCGGAATTAAAGGGCGTCCGCCTGCTCGATATGCCATGGCTATTGCAAGCCGATCACACCGCAGTCATGGTGTATCCGCATCTGGTGACGCCGGCCGATCAAAAAGCCAGCGCCGATCTGGAGCGCCTGTACGCGCTCGGGATCGATGCTTACCGGGTGGCGCGTGAGCTGGCTGGCAATAAAACCAATTTTGAGATCGACGGCGTCACTGGCAAGCTGACGGTGCGCTTCGGCAAGGGGCCGGCGTTTTTCGAGCGGATCGAGCAACAGGCGGTGTATATGGATGGCGTGCTGGCACCGCTCAATGGCCGCCGCTGATCCACAGCGTTGTTTGTACGCTTGATTGAGATGCATGAATCTATTTAAGCGCAAGCCGCCAACGCCGCGCCAATTGATCGGTCAAAGTGGCGAAGATATCGCGCTGGCGCATTTGCTGGCGCAGGGCTTGACCTTAGTGGAACGGAATTTCCGCTGCAAAGGCGGCGAAATCGATTTGATCATGCAACAGCGCGATACCTTGGTCTTTGTCGAAGTGCGCAAGCGTGCCGATCTGCGTCATGGTGGCGCCGCCGCCAGTGTCACACCGGCCAAGCAGGGGCGCCTGATACTTGCGGCGCAACTGTATTTGCAGCGTTATAAGTCACTGCCGCCATGCCGCTTCGATTGCCGGATCAATGGCATGGTGCAAGTTGAGCTCCCTCCAGGCAACCATATCCTCGTTGAGAAC
>JAZKIX010000070.1:63738-71376 GCA_040384645.1 Pseudomonadota bacterium
AGTGGCAGGGTGAAAATCTGTCCGACTCGTTTCTCGATGTGGTCGCACTCGATGGCGACGCCTTGAACTGGATTAAAAATGCAATTGAGTCATAATCACGGCTACCGAAATGTGCCGCAGTCGCAATTCTCTCATCCCACCTTCCCCACGCCATGATCACACAACGCATCCTTGCCCAATTCCACGAAAGCGCCGAACTCAAGATCCAGGCCGCCACCGCGCTCTCGCAACCAATTGCACAAGCGGTTGAACTTATGTTCACCGCTTTGTCCAACGGTAACAAAATTTTGGCTTGCGGCAACGGCGGTTCGGCTGCCGACAGCCAGCATTTTGCGGCGGAACTGGTAGGTCGCTTTGAACGTGAACGTTTGCCTTTGCCTGCGATGGCCTTGACGACCGATACCTCGATCATGACGGCGATCGGCAACGATTACAGTTATCGCGAAATTTTTTCAAAGCAGGTACAGGCTTTCGGCCAATCCGGCGACGTATTGTTGGCAATCTCGTCCTCAGGCAATTCAGCCAATGTACTGGCTGCAATCGAAGTGGCCCTCGAGCGCGAGATGCGGGTAGTTGCCCTCACCGGCAAGGGCGGCGGCGCCATCGGCACATTGCTGACCGACGCCGATGTCCATATCTGTGTCCCGCACGACCGTACAGCCCGGATTCAAGAAGTCCATTTGTTGACGATTCACTGCTTATGCGACGGCATCGATGTCGCCTTGTTTGGAGGAGATGTGAATGATTAAGATGAACAATGAGATGAAAACTGGTTTGCAAAAGCTGCAGCGCCCATTGACCATGGCAATCTTGTGCGGCAGTGTCGCGCTCAGCGTGCAAGGCTGCGTCGGCTTGATGGTCGGCGGCGCCGTCGTCGGTGCCATGTCGGCCAGCGACCGCCGCACTTTCGGCGCCCAAACCGAAGACCGCGCCATTGTCCACAAAGGCGAAATGCGGATGCGCGCCCTGGTTGGCGAGGCTGGCCATGTCGACGTCAACAGTTTCAACCGCCAGGTTTTGCTGAGCGGGGAAGTCAAGGATGCCCAAACCAAGGAACAGGCCGGACGCGAGATCGCCAGCATCGAAAATGTCAAAGCCGTCGTCAACGAACTTGAAATCGCCGAAACATCCGGCTTTAAATCGCGCTCCAACGACGCCCTATTGACCACCAAAGTCAAAGCCAGCCTGATCGATTCCAAAGCAGTATTCGCCAACTCTTTCAAAGTCGTCAGCGAAGCTGGCACGGTATTTTTGATGGGCCGTGTCACCCGGCGCGAAGGTGATGCCGCCGGTGAAATCGCACGCGGCGTCAACGGCGTGCAAAAAGTAGTGAAAGTGTTTGAATACATCACTGAAGAAGAATTGAATCAGCTCAATCATTCGCAGTAACACATTCATAGTAAATTGGTTCACACCGGGGTCGCTTATCCAAGCGACCCATTACCCATTCAGGCGGAAATTTTTTATGCAAGCGTCATCATCCAACCAATCCATGCGTATCCTGATCAAATTGCTTGGCACGGCGCTGGTATTGGCGGTCGTCGTGCTCGCTTACTTTTCCCTGAGTAAAAAAACCGTCGCCCCGGACGTCACTTACATCACCCTTAAAGGGGAAAAAATCACGTCCCTCGACTTACGCGGCAAGGTCGTACTAGTCAACTTCTGGGCTACCTCCTGCAGCGCATGCGTCCAGGAAATGCCGCAGATGGCCGAGACCTACAATAAATACAACGGCAAAGGCCTGGAATTGGTCGCCGTCGCCATGAGCTACGACGCACCTAATTACGTGCTCAATTTTGCCGATAGCCGCCAACTGCCGTTCAAGGTCGCGCTCGATACCAGCGGCAGCTTGGCCACGGCCTTCGGCGACGTCAAATTGACGCCCACCACTTTCGTGATCGACAAACAAGGCAAGATCCTGAAACGCTATGTCGGCCAGCCAGAGTTCGCCGAATTGCACCGCTTGCTTGAAACCGCACTCGCGGCCTGATTTTCCAGAATAATACTGTCGGGTGTATTTTTAAAGCCGCAATGAATACGTGCGGATAACGGCATGTTTTGGCATATACCCCCTACTTAAATTGATTTCAAAGTATCCAGCGCGTTCGTGTGACTACATCGCTAGGCGCCTGAATTATCAGAGTCCACTTGGATAAGTAAAATTTGTCTGGCAAAAGGCTTGGACGTGAGTCCGTCGAAGCTCAGTGAATCGAGTTGGTCGAAGCACATCCACCGGTCGGTACTGGACGACCTGTTAGTGCGATCATTCGCCAAGTAATAACTCTTCGTTATTACATCCAAGCGGATGCGCTGTCCGAGCAAGCCATTCTTCGCCTGTCAGTTCGGCGAGTGGAGGCATGCTACATGCCTCCTGAAAATCGCCTCTGGTTTGTGGGACAATTAATGCTTCAAAGTGTGACGCATCCGGTGACCTGAAATACGCTTCAAACCCCTTCGGAATATGCAGCAGTGTTACCTGTAAAAATGCACCGAGTAGATGCAAATCGATCACTTTGAATAATTCATTTGACGGGAAAATGCACAGTCCCCATTCGGGGTGCTCAGATAATCCAGATATATCACGCGGCGACGCTGAAATGACTAAAAACCGCGTGTTTGCGGCAGGCCCGCCAAATTTGTGCGTCACATCACAAAATGTCGACTCCCGGAAAAATAGGTTTTTCTTATATTGCGCTCGAATCTCTGGACTGAGATTGGTGTCACGATACAAAAATTTCGAATTTTGAAGTAATCGTGTAAGCGACTGGTCAAAATCCTTTGTCTTGTAATTGGAAGCTACTGGTGGCGCAATAATCGGCGTAGGTGTTGGCGCGGATTTTTTCTTGAAAATGGAGAACATAAATATTGTTGCTCTAAAGTTGACGGTACGGGGGGTTACGGCGTGAAGGCGGGTGAAGTAACCAGCAAAGCCGGTTCCGCAGTCGCTCTTGACTGATGGATTTAGACAATATTTAAATTTACTTCCCAATTCCTTTAATCACCACACCACGAATGCAATTAATCAGCTCGTGAGACTGCGCAGCACCATGCGTTGTTTGGCATTCAAGCGCTTTTCTGGCTATAACAGGAAAGCCGCTAGGATTTGAAAGGCCCTGGGCTGATCGAAAGCACATTTCAGAACGGAAAACGTAGTAAGGAAATTCCTTTATTTCAGGGTAGCCATATATATCATCTAATATTTCGTACATTAATTTAGCGAGCCGATTATTGTCAGGCCCCCGCGGAGGAAGAGGTTTGGACAACTCCTCTTTGGTTTTTCCTTTGTCACGTAAAGCTATAGCGCCCACAGCAGCTTGTTGGTCTTGCTTGCATGCTAGTGCCGCCATATCTAAAACCGCTTTTTCTTCTATACCCAACTGCTGAGGTTCAGTTTGTGCCATGCAATTGAGCGTTGCTAACGAGAAGCTTAGGGCAGCCAAGTGCGAGAGCTTCATAGGTAATTGCCTAACGTTGGCTGTAAATGGGCCGCAACGGCGCACTCAGCAATGAAAAATAGCGACCACTCTGGCCGCCGTTATGCGTCCATCCCACGAACCTGTAAAGGGCGATTGTCTTACGGAATGGATCTGAATTGGTCTTTAACGTTTTCATTTCTCAATTTGATACTCGTATCGCTCATAGCGGTTTTCGAAAAATGTCTCGGGTGACTCAGTGGATTCAAAGAGTTGGGAAAAGACTTCATAGCCGTCGATAAGTTGCTGTCCATCTTGCCTGTACGCGTACTGATCTGGTCCAACCGCGAAGTCATTGTTGGCAGCATATTGGGCCGCTTCTTTCTGACCCTTCTCGTGCGCCTCTGGTTCGGTTTCCGCCACGAAACAAACAATTCTTTCCTCAAACACATTTACACCATTGGATTTCACCGCGAAATGGTAAATATTGCGAACCGCAAACCATGCCATGGAAGACCCTTAACTTGTAATAAATCGCAAAACACGTGTTTAACATTGGCGACAAAACTGACTTGGGAAACTACAAATCCAGAAAAACCTTGCCAATTCCCGTTTCCCATCTCACCGACCATTCAAAACGACTCACTGACAAAACCGGCGAACCACACGCGAATAATCACCTATTCCGGTATCGAATTTACAACATACTTGCCTGTTTGAATGGCCCTTTTATGGAAAAGTGCGACCGTCCAAAATTGGCCGCCCACCAACTTGATTCGCATCCGACTGACTTTGCTCGTCCTAATTACTCGGCATCTCTACAGCTTAGCCGGCTTGCGTTTTTTGGCAATAAAACTGAAATTAAATTTCAATTCGGGTACACCCTTGTCGCCAACCTTGATGGTCTGGCTTAGCGCCGGGATCATCGCGCCCATGTCGGGGTGCCAGGCCTTGATTTCATAATCGCCCTTGGTCAAGCCGTCCAGCTTGATGACGCCGGTATCGTCGGTTTTGGCAAAATAAGGGGTATCGACCACCATCACGTAAGCCCGCATCCAGCCGTGGAACAAGCAATACACGATAACCACGCCGGATTTGTCGAACACCACCGGTGGCGGCGTACCTTTTTCATAGACCTTGTATTCGAATTCCTTGGCCGATGAAAACGATTTGACGTGATGCGGCATCTTGTCGAGATTGGGGAACTTGACTTCAGTGCCAGCCTTGACCGCGGTCACATAGGGCGTAAATTGCATGCCTTCTTGCGAAATGGTGGCAGGTGGCAAATTGCTTGCCGGCAGTGCCACGCCGCCCACCGGCATGGCGTAGATGACCACGTCTTGCATCGGATTGCCATCTTTGTCGGTCGCCTTGGCTTGTAGCGTCTCGGCCCAAGCCGACGTCATGCCAAAACCCAGGCCAAGTGCCAGCATGGCAGCGTGCAGGCATAAGCGGCGGGCAGGGCGGCCTGCTTTGGGACACATGGAAACGGGCGGGATCATGAGAGCGGTCGCCATCGTCATTGGGTCACAACATGACGCTGCATCGGTGCCAGTTTGGCCACCAGCTTGTTTTGCGCGCTGGCGCTAATGCCTTGCTGTTCCATTGCCAATTGCAAGTCTTCGGCCAGGGCATTGAACTGGGCGTTGCTGATTTTCATTTCGGCGTGGGCTTCGCGCATATCTTTGCCGCTGTAGCTGCAGGGGCCGCCAGAGAGTTGGCAGAACTGCTCGGCCAGCAAGGCGCCAAGCCGGTCGAGGTCGGCATCTTTGAACGAATCCTTGATGCGGGCATCGGCCAATACGATGGGTAAGAATACGGCGACGATTTTGGCGATGCCTTCCTTGCCACCGAGTTCTTGAAAAGTGGCATCGCTGGTGTCGGCCAGCGCTGGCGCGCCATTCAAAACACACAGGGTCAGCGCCAGCAGCGCGGTTTTTTTAAACACGGACATGATGGTTCCTTGGTTCATTGCTTGAATTTAAAACCCAGTTTGCAGGGAAAGGTAAAAACCTTTCTGGCGCGTGGGGTTGAAGACCGTGATATCGCCCAGCGCGACATAGGCGGCAGTGAGAGAAATATTCTTATTGGGGAACCAGGCGATGAAGACATCGTAATAATCTTTTTCATTATCAACACCGAGGTTATTCGGTTTCATGCGGTATTCGACACCGGCCACCAGCTTGCGGTTGATCAGGTAAGCGGCCGAGACTTCGGCCATGGCTTGATATTGATCGCGCTTGTCGCCGCCAAACCCGAGGATCCCCATTTGATTGGCCTTGGTGGCGCGCAGCGTGCCGTTTAACAGCAGACTTTTATCGAGGATGATCTTGGTCGCCGAAACGTAATAATCGACACCCTTGTCGTCCGCTGCGCCCAGTTGCTTGACGCTGGTCACGCCCAAGGCGCCCAATCCACCCACGCCCTTGTTGCGCTTGGCCATCAGCCCTAGCGCGATTTGCGGCATGGCGCTGTCTTGTTCGTAGACTGCGTCGCCCGCCACCTTTAGTTTTAAACCTAAGATATCTTGCTTGATACGCAGTTGGTCCAGCGGCGCCAGGCTGCCTTTGAAATCCTGGGTGGCGAACGAAAGTTCGACCCGGTCTGCAATGCCAACTGCCACACCAACCGAATCGAGCGAATAATCCTGCGTCCGTACAGTGGTGGCGTGCAGATTGCCGCCAACACTGTCGCGTGTGCCGTAGCCGGTAATCAGCGCCCACGGCGTCAAGCCACCACCACCTGTACCTTCGATCTGGCTGACGCCGCCGGTGGCTAATAGCTTGCCCATGTCGGGCCGCATGCTTTGCGCCAGCGCGGCTTGGCTGGCACACAACCCGACAATACCGGCCGCAGTAGTGGTCACTATCTTGGCCAGTACGACGCCCCGCAATTGTTTCATCTGCATATGTCACTCCCAATGTAAATCGACTGTGTTGAACTGTGCATTCCGGCTAGGCGACGACCGGTCTATTGGATTCTGCATTTGCTTACGGTATGCGCCTTCAATAGAATGCATGTGCAAAACTGTTTACGCAAGCGCAAGAAAATCAGATTCAACTATTTTGCATCCGGGCAAGAAAACCACAACCCTTCCACCAGCGGACCCGACCTTGGCTACCTCATCCCCCCCCGATGTACTGCAAGCACAGATGAAAACCTGGCTGCTTGCCACTGGCCGGCAAGACAGCGCTGCCTTCCGCGCGCTGTACGACGCTGCTTCGGCGAAACTGTTTGGCTTCGCGCTGCGTATATTGATTAAGCACGAGCTGGCCGAAGAAGTGTTGCAAGAAAGCTTCGTCAGCATCTGGAACAACGCCGCCAGCTATCAATCGCAGTTGTCGGCGCCGATGACCTGGATGGCGACCATCGTGCGCAACAAGGCGTTCGACCTGCTGCGGCGGGCCGATCATGCGGTGGAAATCGATAGCGAAGGATTCGATCAAGAAGTCATGCAAGCACTGGAAGACCCGGCCGCGACGCCAATTGAAGCCTTGCAAATGAGTGGCGACGCCAAAGCACTGGCGCACTGTTTTGCCACGATTGAAGGGCAGCACCGGCAAGTGATCGCCCTGGCGTTTTATCACGACCTGTCACATAGCGAAGTGGCGAACCAGATGGCGCTACCGATCGGGACGGTTAAAACCTGGATCCGGCGCGGTCTGGAACGACTTAAAAATTGTCTCTCGAAAGGGACGTTATGAATATCCGCAACAAGCCGGCCCTGCGCGACAAGCTGGCCGCCGAATATAGTCTGGGCACGCTGAAAGGCGCAGCGCGGCGCCGTTTTGAAGGCTGGCTGCACAATGACGCCGACCTGCGCCGCCTGACGGCGCAATGGCAGGCACGGCTGATGCCACTGGGTGAATTTGCCAGCGACGTCAAACCACCGCAGCACGTCTGGCGCACCATCGAACAACGCCTGCGCCTCAAACCTGCAATGGCAAGTGTTGCGCCGTGGCGCAGGTGGCTCAGCGACAGTCTCGATTTTTGGCGCAATCTGGGCTTGGTATCGACCGCCATGGCGAGCGTGCTGGTCGCCGTGCTGCTATTCAAATCGCTCGCCCCAATCACACCCGAGATCGCTTACGTCGCCACCCTGACCGATGAAAAGTCGCAAGCCGTGATGCTGGTCACCGCCGACACCGCGCATCGCAATATGGCGGTCAAATTCGTCTTGCCGCAAGCAGTCGCTGCCGACAAGAGCCTGGAATTGTGGGCAGTG